>JAXDHL010000382.1:0-16324 GCA_034664525.1 Solirubrobacteraceae bacterium | reverse complement strand
TGACCGTCGCCATCGACGGCACGATGGTCAAGGCCGTGGCCTGGTACGACAACGAGTGGGGCTACTCCAACCGCTGCGTCGACCTGGTGCAGAAGCTCCTGTAGATGAAGACGCTCGAGGACCTCGGGGACGTCGACGGCAAGCGCGCCCTCGTGCGCGTGGATTTCAACGTGCCGCTGGACGGCGACGGGCGCATCACCGACGACGCCCGCATCCGGGCCGCGCTGCCGACGCTGCGCGAGCTGCGCGACAAGGGCGCGCGGCTCGTCCTGCTGTCGCATCTCGGCCGCCCGAAGGGGCGCGATCCCAAGCTGTCGCTGCGGCCCGCCGCCGAGCGGGCCGGCGAGCTGCTGGGGACCGAGGTCGTGCTGGCGGACGACTTCGATGACGTGCCCGACGACGCCGAGACGGTGATGCTCGAGAACGTCCGCTTCTTCGACGGCGAGACCGCCAACGACGAGGCGCTGGCCATCCGCTACGCCGCTCTGGGCGACGTCTACGTCAACGACGCGTTCGGCTCCGCGCACCGGGCGCACGCCAGCACCGAGGCGGTCGCGCACCTGCTGCCGCACGCCGCCGGCCGGCTGCTGCAGCGCGAGGTGGAGACGCTGACCGGGATCCTCGCCGACCCACAGCGCCCGCTGGTGGCGATCATCGGCGGCGCCAAGGTGACCGACAAGATCGGCGTCCTCGACGCGTTCCTGCAGCGTGCCGACACGATCCTGGTCGGCGGCGCCATGTGCTTCCCGTTCTTCTCGGCGCAGGGCCGGAAGGTCGGCGCCTCGCTGTGCGAGGCCGAGGGCATCGAGCCGGCCGAGCGGGTGCTTGCCGACGCGCGCGACGGCCAGCTCCGGCTGCCGACGGACCTGGTGCTCGGCAGGACCTTCGACGCCGACACCGAGGTCCGCGAGCTCTCCGGGGTCGACGTCCCGGACGGCTGGATGGGCCTCGACATCGGCTCCGACACCGCCAGCGCCTACATCGAGGTCATCGCCGCTGCCGGCACCGTCTTCTGGAACGGCCCGATGGGAGCCTTCGAGCTCGCGCCCTTCGAGGACGGCACCCGCGTCGTCGCCGAGGCCGTCGCGGCCGCTCCCGGCACCACCGTGGTCGGCGGCGGCGACAGCGCGGCGGCGCTCGCCAAGTTCGGCCTCGTGGATCGCGTCGACCACGTGTCGACGGGCGGTGGCGCGTCGCTTGAGCTGATCGAGGGCAAGCCCCTCCCGGGCGTGGAGGCCCTGAAGTGATGTCCTCACGGACCCCATTCGTCGCGGGCAACTGGAAGATGCACAAGACCATCGCGGAGGCCGAGGCGTTCATCTCGGCGCTGCTGCCGAGGGTCTCCTCGGCCGAGGGCGTCGACGTCGCGATCTGCCCGCCGTTCACCGCGCTGCAGGCGATGGTGGACTCGGCCCGCGGCTCGCGCGTCTGGGTGTACGCCCAGAACATGCACGAGGCCGACTTCGGCGCGTTCACCGGCGAGGTGAGCGCCCCGATGCTCGACGAGCTCGACGTCGACGGCGTCCTGCTCGGGCACTCCGAGCGGCGCCAGTACTACAACGAGACCGACGCGGCGCTGCAGCAGAAGGTGGTCAAGGCGCTCGACACGGGCATCGCACCGATGCTGTGCGTAGGGGAGACCGAGGACGAGCGCGACAACGGCGACACCGAGCGCAAGCTGCGCCACCAGGTCATGGAGGGGCTCGAGAAGGTCCCGAAGGACCGGCTCGCCGACGCGACCGTCGCCTACGAGCCGATCTGGGCGATCGGGACCGGCAAGGTCGCCACGCCGGAGATCGCCCAGGAGGCGTGCGGCTTCGTCCGCGCACTCGTCGCCCACTTCGACAAAGCCGCCGCCGAGCAGGTGCGCGTCCTCTACGGCGGCTCGGTCAAGCCCGACAACGCGGGCGAGCTGATGAGCCAGCCGGACATCGACGGCTTCCTCGTCGGCGGCGCCTCGCTCGAGGCCGACTCGTTCGCCGCGATCATCGAGGCGGCGCGCGGCTGAGATGGCCCCCCCGCCCGCCCCTGTCGCGCTCGTCATCCTCGACGGCTGGGGGCTGGCCGAGGACGGTCCCGGGAACGCGGTCTCGCTGGCGGACACGCCGGTGATGGACGGCCTGTACGAGACCTATGGGCGGACGACGCTGACCGCGTGCGGTGAGGCGGTCGGCCTGCCCGCGGGCCAGATGGGCAACTCGGAGGTCGGCCACCTCAACCTCGGCGCCGGGACGATCGTCAAGCAGGACCTCGCGCGCATCGACGCGGCGGTCGAGGACGGCTCGCTGGCGGCCAACGAGGTGCTGCAGCGCGCCCTGGCTGGCGCCCCGCGCGTCCATCTGATCGGTCTCGCCTCCGACGGCGGCGTGCACTCGAGCGACCGGCACCTCAAGGCGCTGATCTCGATCGCCGCCGGCGCGGGCGTCGAGGACCTCGTCATCCACGCGTTCACCGACGGCCGCGACGTCTCCCCGCACCAGGCGGCGGACTTCCTGGCGAAGGTCGAGGACTGGACCCGTGAGGCCGGCGCGGGCCGCGTCGGCTCGGTCATCGGGCGCTACTTCGCGATGGACCGCGACCAGCGCTGGGACCGCGTCCAGCGGGCCTACGACCTGCTCGTCCACGGCAAGGCCGCCCACCATGCCGACACGGCGGCCGAGGCGGCCAAGGCCGCCTATGAGCGCGACGAGACGGACGAGTTCATCACCGCCACCGCGGTCGGCGACGAGGCGCGGATCCGCCCCGGCGACTCGGTGATCGGCTTCAACTTCCGCCCGGACCGCATGCGCGAGATCACGCGCGCGCTCGCCGAGGACGGCTTCGAGGAGATCGACCGCGGCGGTGCCGAGCCGATCGAGCGCTACGTGCAGTTCACGGAGTACGAGGAGGGCTGGCCGTACCCGATGGTGTTCCCGCCGGACCGGCCGTCGGTCACGCTCGCGCAGGTCGTGTCGGAGGCCGGCCTCGGGCAGCTGCACGTCGCGGAGACCGAGAAGTACCCGCACGTCACGTACTTCTTCAACGGTGGTGAGGAGCAGCCGTACCCGGGCGAGGTGCGCGAGCTGGTGCCGTCCCCGCGCGACGTCCCGACCTATGACCACAAGCCCGAGATGAGCGCCCGCGAGGCGACGGACGCGTTCGTCGAGCACTTCGCCTCCGACGAGCCGGCGTTCGCGATCATCAACTTCGCCAACCCGGACATGGTCGGCCACACCGGCGTCATCCCCGCCGCGGTGAAGGCCGTCGAGACCGTGGACGCGTGCCTCGGGCGCGTGCTCGAGGCCGTCGAGGCGCGCGGCGGAACCTGCATCGTGACCGCCGACCACGGCAACTGCGATCACATGCTCGAGGACGACGGGTCGGTCAACACCTCCCACTCGCTGAACCCGGTCCCGTTGGTGGTGACACGTCCGGGTGTGGAACTGGCGGGGCCGGGGATCCTCGCCGACGTGGCGCCGACGATCCTGGCGCTCTTGGGTCTGAAGAAGCCGGCCGCCATGAACGGCCGATCACTGCTGGGGGATTAGATGGGCACCAGGGAGTCGTACGAGCCGGGCACCTTCTCGTGGGTGGAACTCGCCACCAGCGACGCCGAGGCGGCCAAGCGCTTCTACGCCGAGCTGTTCGGTTGGGAGTACGACGACAACGCCGTGGGCGACGGCATGGTCTATTCCATGGCCCGGCGCGGCGGCCACCACGTCGGCGGCCTGTTCACCTCCGACCAGTCGCCGCCGCACTGGACCTCGTATGTGGCCGTGAAGTCCGCCGAGGACACCGCCAAGCACGCGGGCGACACCGGCGGCACCGTCCTCTCCGGGCCCTTCGACGTCATGGACGCCGGCCGGATGGCGGTGCTGCAGGACCCGCAGGGCGCCGTGTTCGCCGTCTGGGAGGCCAAGGACCACATCGGCGCCGGCCTCGTGAACGCGCCCGGGGCGCTGACCTGGAACGACCTGATGACCTCCGACGTCGCCGGGGCCGCGAAGTTCTACTGCGACCTGTTCGGGTGGGAGGTGGCCGCGGTCGATCCCGACGGCACGCCCAGCGCCGGCGACCAGGAGGCGGAGACCGAGGGCGATGACGGCGACGGGCCGCCCGCGGCCGAGCGCGTGAGCATCCGCAACGGCGACCGCCTGAACGGCGGCATCGCGACGCTCCCCGAGGCGATGGGCGAGGCGCCGGCGCACTGGATCCCGTACTTCGCGGTCGAGGACGCCGCGCCGGCCGCGCGCCGGATCGGCGAGCTCGGCGGCCGGGTCGTGGTCGAGCCGATGGACATCCCGGCCGGCAAGCTCGCCGTCGCGCAGGATCCGCAGGGTGCGCTGTTCGCCATCTTCTCGGGCGAGTTCGACGACTGATCAGATGTGACGTTGCACATGCAACTACAATGGTGGACATGACTCCCACGACGACCCCCGAGCTGTCCTCGGCCGAGCTCGGCGTGTGGCGTGGGTTCCTGCGCGTCCACGCGGCGCTCGCCAAGCAGCTCGACGCCGAGCTCGAGCGTGCCCACGGCATCCCGCTCAGCTCCTACGAGGTGCTGATCAACCTCCAGCATGCCCCGAACCACAAGCTGCGGATGGCCGATCTGGCCGACCGCGCGCTGCTGTCGCGGTCGGGCATGACACGGTTGGTGGACCGGCTGGAGCGCCAGGGCCTGCTGGCGCGCGACACCTGCGTGTCGGACGCCCGCGGCTGCTTCGCGGTGCTGACCGACGCCGGCGACGAGCTGCTGCAGAAGGCACGCGCGACGCACCTCGAGGGCGTGCGCCGGCGCTTTCTCGTGCACCTCGCGGACGGCGACTTCCAGCGCCTGACCGACCTGTGGGAGCACCTGCTGCCGGGCAGCACCGAAGCGGGCGGCGGCGGCGCTTCCGCGTGCGCAAAGACTTGACAAGACCCCACTGAGATTTCTTATACTTGCGGGTAGCTGATCACTAGCGGTTTCGCTTCCCCAAGGAGGTTTCAGTCATGACGATCGTGCGCTGGGAGCCCCTTCGCGAGCTCACCTCGCTCCAGACCGAGATGAACCGGCTGTTCAACTCCGTGTTCGACGGTCCGACGGCCGAGAACAGCGGCGGTGTGCGCCGCTGGGTGCCGGCGATGGACCTGGTCGAGACGGCCGAGGACTTCATCCTGCGGGCCGACCTGCCCGGCGTGGACGGTGGCGACGTGAAGCTCGAGATCGAGGACAACGTGCTCACCGTCTCGGGCGAGCGCGCGCCGGAGCACGCCGACGACGAGCAGGGCTTCTACCGGCTCGAGCGGCCGTTCGGCGCGTTCTCGCGCTCGCTCACCCTGCCGAAGGGCGTCGACGGCGACTCGGTCAGCGCCGCCTTCGCCGCCGGCGTGCTCGAGGTCCACATCCCCAAGCCCGCCCAGGCCAAGCCGCGCCGCGTCGAGATCGCGGTCGGCGACGAGCCGGCAGTCCTCGAGGGCTCCGCCACCTCGTAGGAGCCGTACGGGGTGCGTCGCCTCGCGCGCTACTACTAGCTGCGCGAGGCGATGACCTCGTTGATCTTGTCCATCACCCCGGGCATGTTGCGCATGCGCTTGAGCTCCCAGGTGGTCAGGGTGATCAGGCGCATCGGGGTGGACGCGACGATCGTGGCGGTCCGCAGCTCGTTCTTGAGCACGCCCATCTCGCCGAAGAAGTCGCCGGGGCCGAGCGTCGCCACGACCTCGTCGCCGCGGCGGACCTCCGCCTGTCCCTCCTCGATCGCCATCAGCTCGTAGGAGAAGTCACCCTCGCGCACCAGCACGTCGCCTTCGGAGACGCTCGTCTCGTTCGCGAACGTCGCGATCACCTGCAGGTCGTGATCGTCGAGGTTGGCGAACAGCGGAATCGCCTTCAAACGGCTCTTGTCCATGCTTGCGACGCCTCCAGGGTCCGGGTGGAAGGGGCGAATCTACACGCCGGGCCTGCCGACCGCACGTGCGGACGGTCGCACAGGCGGGGCGGGAGCGAGGCCCATATTGTGGCCCGCGTGCCGCTGTTCGAGGTCCACGCCCGCGACGCCGCCTCTGCTGCCCGCGCGGGCACCATCCACCTGGCCCACGGCGACGTCCGCACGCCGGCGTTCGTCCCGCTGGCGACCAAGGCGGTGCTGAAGACGCTCGAGCCGGCCGACGTGCGCGCGCTCGGCTTCGACATGGTGCTCGGCAACACGTTCCATCTGTTCCTGACGCCGGGCCACGAGCTCGTGCGCGAATTCGGCGGGCTGCACGAGTTCATGCGCTGGGAGCACCCGATCATCACCGACTCCGGCGGCTTCCAGGTCTTCAGCATGGGCCACGGGACGGTCGCCGACGAGGTCAAGGGGCGCTCGCCGATGGTGACGCGCGACGGCGACCGGGCGGGGAAGATCCTGTCGATCGAGGAGGCCGGCGTGACGTTTCGCTCCTACCTCGACGGCTCGACCAAGTTCATGGGCCCGGAGACCTCGATGGGGGTCCAGGCGGCGCTGGGGTCCGACATCGCGCTCGTCTTCGACGAGTGCACGCCGTTCCACGTCTCTCGCGACTACACCGCCCGCTCGACCGAGCGCACGCACCGCTGGCTGGACCGCTGCCTCGCCTGGCACGCCGAGCATGGTCCGCCGGACCAGGTCGTCTACGCGATCGTGCAGGGCGGCCCCGACGAGGATCTGCGGCGCTGGTCGGCCCAGGAGGTCGCCGCCCGCGCGACGGGCGGGATCGCGATCGGCGGCTCGCTCGGCGCCGACAAGCCGCAGATGTACGAGGTGGTGGAGTGGGCGGTCGACGAGCTGCCCGACGACCGGCCGCGCCACCTGCTCGGCATCGGCGACGTCGACGACCTGATCCGCGGGGTGGAGCTCGGCATCGACACGTTCGACTGCGCGATGCCGACGCGGCTCGGCCGCCACGGCATGGCCGTCGTCCCGGATCCCGAGACGCGCTGGCGGATCGACCTCGGCAAGGCCCGCTGGCGCCACGACAAGGCGCCGCTGATGGAGGGCTGCCCGTGCCCGGCGTGCGCCGCGGGCTACACCCGCGGGTACCTGCACTACCTCGTCAAGGCGCGCGAGCCCACGGCGGCCCGGCTGCTGACGCTGCACAACATCGCCTACCTGAACCGGCTGATGGCCGACCTGCGGGACGCGCTGCTGGCCGGCACGCTTGCGGAGCGCGCGGGCGCGCTGCGGGCGGGCGCGGCGCCGGCGATCACGCTCGCCTGAGCCCGCTACTGCGTGTTGTTGCGGATGGCGCCGCGCAGGTCGTCGAACGTCTGCTGCAGCCCGCCGTTGAACGTCGTCGTCGACGGGCCACCCGTCACGCTCTGCAGGTAGAAGTACCCGCCGACGATCACCGCGATCAAGACGAGCAGCAGTACGAACGGCATCGGGTTGCGCCGCTTCTTGCGCGCCTGCCGCGGCGCGGGCCCGGCCTCGCGCCGGCGGGCGACCGGGGGCTCCTCCGACAGCGGCTGCAGCGGCTGGTGCGAGCGAGTCCGCGGCTGCGGCGGCATCGCGCGGGTCGGGTCGGTCCCGCCGAGCATGCGCGTCGAGGCGGTGCCGCCGAGCGCGACCGTCGCGTCCTCGGAGACCGGCGGCGGGGCGACCCCGTCCAGGCCGTCGCGCAGCGCGCGCTCCATCTCCGCCGCGGTCTGGTAGCGCTGCGCCGGGTCGGCCACGAGCGCGCGCATGATCGCGGCGGCCAGCGGCGGCGCGACCTCGGGCACCACGAACGACACGTCGGTCGGAGGCCCGGACTCCTGCTGGCGCGCGAGGTCGGTCAGCGACGCGCCCCGGTACGGCAGGCGGCCGGTCACGAGCTGGTAGGCGACGACGCCGAGCGCGTAGACGTCCGAGGGCGGCCCGGCCGGCTCTCCGCGTGCCTGCTCGGGCGACAGGTAGGCGGCGGTGCCGATGACCGAGCCGACACGCGTGATGTCGGAGTCGTCGGCCGCTTTGGCGATCCCGAAGTCGGCGATCTTCACGATGCCCTCCGGATTGCGCAGGATGTTGCCCGGCTTGATGTCGCGGTGGATGACGCCGTTGCGGTGCGCGTAGTCGAGGCCGCGGCAGGCCTGCGCGCAGATGTCCACGACCTCGTCGGGGCGCATCTGGCCCTGCTCGCGCAGCAGCTCCGCGCACGAGCTCCCCTCGACGTACTCCATGGCGATGAACTGGCGCCCGGAGCCGTGGTCGGTGCCGAAGTCGTAGACCTGGACGACGTTGGGGTGCACGAGCCGCGCGGCGGCCAGCGCCTCGCGCCGGAAGCGCGCGACGAAGCCGTCGTCGGCGGCCAGGTGCTCGGCCAGCAGCTTGACGGCGACGTAGCGCTCCAGTCGGGTGTCGAACGCGAGCTGGACGGTGGACATGCCGCCAACGCCGAGCCGGCGCTCGAGCCGGTAGCGGTCCGCGAAGAGCTGATCGGTGGCCATCAGTGGTCGACCTTCTAGCCGTTGCCGAGGTTGTCGCCGACGTGGCGCACGCCGTTGGTCTGCCCTTGGGCGCCGCCGGTGTCCGGCGTCGGCGTCGTGGTCGCGGTCGCGGACGGGGTCGGTGTCGGGCTGGGCGTCTCCGTCGGGGTGGGGGTGGGGGAGGGCGTGGGCGTCTCGGTCGGCGTCGGCGTGGGGGTCTCCGTGGCGGTGGCGGTCGGCGTGGGGGTCGGCGTCTGGGCGGCGCTCTGGCCGCACTCGGCGTTGATCGCGTCCAGCAAGTGGTTGAACCCGTCCTGCAGGTTGCGCTGCAGGTTCGTGTCGACGCTCGACGACAGGCTGGCCGCGCGGTCGGCGCCCTGCTGAGCGGCGTGACGGGCCGTATTGCAGTGGTTGGCGTCGGCGGCCCGGCGGGCGTTCTCGAGCGAGGTCGAGAGGCGGGTGGCCTGGTGCGCGGTCAGCAGGCCCTTCCCGGAGGAGCCGCAGCCGGCCACGGCCAGCGCGACGGCGGCCGCCAGGAGCGCGATGGGGAGACGAGGAGCACGCACGACGGGTTCGAGGCTAGTAACCCCGGCGGCGGTTGAAGGTCACTGCCCGTATTGCAGCCGCTCGGCCAGCGAGTCGGGCAGGCGGGCGGCCCGGATCGCGCTCTGAGCAGCGGAAATGTCGTACTCGTTGCGGCACCATCTGGCCACCTGGCGGTCCGTGTCCAGCAGCAGCCACGCCGCCCGGGGATCCCCGTCACGGGGCTGACCGGCGCCGCCCGGGTTGATCAGCCAATGGCCCGTCGCCAGCTCGAGCTCGTCGCCCTCGCGGCGGGTCGAGCCGGTGGTCGGCTCCCCCTCGGGACGGTGGAAGGACAGCGCCACGTGCGAATGGCCGATGAACGAAACCCGGAACTCGGTGGCGTCGAAGCACAGCTCGGCGGTCAGGCCGCTGAGCACGTACTCCCAGATCGGGTCACGCGGGGAGGCGTGGAAGAGCCCGTAGCCCCGCGCCTCGCCCTCGGGCGTGAGGGCGAGCAGGAACTCGCGCGTCTCCTCGCTGATCGTCTCGGCGGTCCACTCCGCGGCGATCCGGGCGCCGCGGCTGAAATCCTCCAGCGAGAGCACGCCGATGACGCCCAGGTCGTGGTTGCCGGCGAGGCAGACCGAGCAGTGGCGCTCAGCCAGCTCGACGCACGCATCCGGCTCCGCGCCATAGCCGACCAGGTCGCCGAGGCACCACATCTCGTCGGCGCCGGCGGCGTCGGCGGCGGCGATCACGGCTTCAAACGCGGGCCGGTTCCCATGGACGTCGGTGGCGATCGCGATCAGCATCGGTAGCGTTGATTCGGTGCGGCGGACCCTGAGCCTTCCCCTGGCGGTCGGCGCCACCCTGGCCGCGGCCAGGACGGCGGCCTGGCTGCTGCGCCCGAGGGTGCCGCGGCCTCCCGCCGAGCAGGTCGACGCGCGAGCCTACTTCAGTGACGCGGAGCTGGCGCGCGCCCGCGCGTTCCGCCGTCCGCAGCGGGTGATCGCGGCCGCGGCGCTGGTGCTCGACGTCGCCCTGACCGCCCGTGCGATCCGCCGGCCGCCCGGTCGATCGCTGCCCCCGGTGGCCGGCGGCGCGGCCGGAGCGGCGGCGCTCAACCTCGGCTCGGCCGTCGCCGGGCTCCCGCTCGGCGCGCTGAGTCGCAAGCGCTCGCTCGACGCGGGTCTCGCCACCCAGTCGTGGCGCGACTGGGGGATCGACCTGGTCAAGGCGCAGGCGATCTCGACGACGTTCGCGGCCGCCGCCGGCGCGCTGCTGGTGGCCGGGATGCGGCGCTTCGGCGACCGCTGGTGGCTGCCCGGCGCCGGCGCGCTGGCCGGCACCGGCGTGCTCGCGCTGTGGGTCGGCCCGACGCTGCTGGATCCGATCTTCAACACGTTCACGCCCGCCGAGCCCGATCTGCGCGACGACGTGGTCGCGCTCGCCGCGAGCGGCGGTGTCAAGGTCGACCGCGTGCTGGTGGTCGACGCCTCGCGCCGCACCACGGCCTCGAACGCCTACGTGACCGGCCTCGGCCCGACCAAGCGCGTCGTGTTCTTCGACAACCTGCTGGCCGACTTCACCCGCGAAGAGGTCCGCTTCGTCGTCGCCCACGAGCTCTCCCACGTCCGCCACCGGGACGTCCCGCGCGCGCTCGCCCAGCTCGCCGTGGTGGCGCCGGTGCTGACGCTCGCGGCGCAGACGATCGCCGAGGACGGCCTCGGCGCCCAGGCCGACGCCCGCGCCGTGCCGGCGGTCGCCGCCGCGCTCGGGCTGCTCGCGCCCGCGGTCGCGATCGCGGGCGCCCAGCTCTCGCGCGCCGTCGAGCGCCGCGCCGACGCGTTCGCGCTGGACCTGACGAAGGATCCGCAGACGCTGATCGACTTCCACCGCCGGATCGCGGTCAAGAACCTCGTCGAGCCCGATCCCCCGCGCTGGCTGCAGGCGCTCGCGGGGTCGCACCCCACGACGCTCGAGCGCATCGGCATCGCCGAGGCGGTGCGGCGGTGCGCGTCCTGATCCTGGCGGTCGGGCGCCTGCGGGCGCCGTTCGCCGACGACGTCGCCCACTACGAGAAGCTGCTCTCGCGCTACGCGCGGGTCGAGGTCGTCGAGGTCGACGAGGAGGAGAAGCTCGCCCGGCGCGTCCCGGAGCGCGCGCACGTGGTCGTCTGCGACGAGCGCGGCCGGGCGCGCCGCTCGGAGGAGTTGAGCGGCTGGCTCGAGGATCGGCGGCAGTCGGGCCGAGACCTCGTATTCGTGCTCGGCGGGCCGTTCGGGACCGGCGTCGAGGGTGACGAGCGGCTGTCGTTCGGGCCGATGACGCTGCCGTTCCAGCTCGCGCGCGTCGTGCTGCTCGAGCAGCTGTACCGCGCCCACAAGATCCTCGCCGGCGAGCCGTATCACCACTGACGCGTCGCCGGTGCCGGAGTTCACGACCTCCACGCCGCAGCTTCGCCCCAGCTTCCTGCGCCGCAGGCGCACGCCGCTGATCGTGATCGTGATGGGTACCGTGAGGACCATGGATCGCCTCGAGGCCCCGTTCGACGCCCGGCCGCCGCACCAGGCTCGCGCATGACGCCGCTGGACGCGCTGCGCAGCGCCCTCGAGGATGCCGCCGCCGACCTGCGCGGGGACCGGTCGCCGCCGCGCGCGCGACCGTCGCTCGAGCGCCCGCCCAAGCCGGATTTCGGCGACTACTCCTCCAATGCGGCGATGCTGCTGGCCCCCGTGCTGGGCGAGAAGCCGCGCGACGTCGCTGCGCGCCTCGGCGAGGCCGTCACGCTGCGCCTGGGCGACCACGTCGCGAAGGTCGACATCGCCGGCCCCGGCTTCCTCAACCTCTTCCTGGCCGACGGCTGGTACGCCGCCGCACTGGCCGGCGTGCTGGCGGCGGGCGACGGCTACGGCGGCGGCGGCGCGGCGGTCGCCGAGCGCGTCAACGTCGAGTTCGTGTCCGCCAACCCGACGGGCCCGCTGCACCTCGGCCACGCGCGCAACGCGGCCTACGGCGACGCGATCTGCCGGCTGCTCGCCTTCCATGGCCACGCGGTCCACCGCGAGTTCTACGCCAACGACGCCGGCTCGCAGATCGCCACGTTCGCCCAGGCGCTGCAGGCGCGGGCGCGTGGGGAGGAGCCCGACGAGTACGTCGGCGACTACATGATCGACCTCGCCGAGCAGATCCCCGGCGCCGCCGGCGACGACCTCGAGGCGACGGCCCGCGCCGGCGTGGCGCTCGTGCTCGCCGGGATCCGGGAGACGCTGCGGCGCTTCCGGGTGGCCGACATGGACACCTGGTTCTCCGAGCGCTCGCTGTATCAAGCCCACCCACCGTCACCGTCGCCGATCGAGCACGCGCTCGAGCGGCTCGCCGAGCAGGGCGCCACGTACCGGGCCGAGGGCGCGCTGTGGCTGCGCTCGACCGCCTACGGCGACGACAAGGATCGCCCGCTGATCCGGTCCGACGGCGCCTACACCTACCTGGCGCCCGACATCGCCTACCACCAGAACAAGCGCGAGCGGGGCTTCGAGCGGCTGTTCGACGTCTGGGGCGCCGACCACCACGGCTACGTGAAGCGGATGAAGGCCGCCTACGCCGCGCTGGGCGGCGATCCCGACGAGCTCGAACTGCAGATCATGCAGTTCGTCAACCTCGTGCGGGCCGGCAAGCCCGCCTCGATGTCCAAGCGCGCCGGCGAGTTCATCACGCTCGACGACCTGATCGACGAGATCGGGGTCGACGCCGCGCGCTGGTACCTGCTCGCGCGCTCGCACGACACGACGATCGAGGTCGACCTCGAGCTCGCCACCCGCGAGTCGGCCGACAACCCCGTCTACTACGTGCAGTACGCGCACGCGCGGATCGCGTCGATCCTGGAGCGCGCCCAGGGAGCGCCCGACCCGGTCTCGCGGGCGCCGCTGGAGCCCGCCGAGCGCGCGCTGGTCAAGAAGCTCGTGGCGTTCCCGGGCGAGGTCGCGGAGGCCGCCGAGCGGCGCGCCCCGCACCGGATCGCCACCTACGCGCTCGAGCTCGCCCGCGACTTCGCCGGCTTCTACGAGACGTGCAAGGTCGTCGGGTCCGAGCAGGAGGGCTTCCGGCTCGCCCTCTGCCTCGCCTCGCAGCGCGTCATCGCGCGCTCGCTCGACCTGCTCGGGGTCGACGCGCCCGCGTCGATGTAGCGCGGCTCAGAGGTTGTAGAGGTCGGACAGCCCGACCTTCTGCAACAGCCGCTGGGCCTCGGTGTTGAGCGTCGTCAGCTCGCCGGTGAGCAGCAGCACGCCCATCCCGATCAGGATCGCGCCGGAGATCCCGGTGACGATCATGTAGTGATCGCGCAGCCAGCGGAACGCCGTCGTCGCGCGGTTGAAGGCGACCGCCGTGAGCAGGAACGGGACCGCGAGGCCGGCGGAGTACGCCGCCAGCAGCAGCCCGCCCTTGGACACGGTGTCCTGCGTCGCGGCGGCGGTCAGGATCGAGCCGAGCGTCGGCCCCACACACGGCGTCCACGCGATCGCAAAGGCGGCACCCGCCACGAGCGGGCCGCCCGAGCCGGCCCGGTGCATCAGCGCGTCGACGCGCCACTCGCGGTTGAGCTTGGGCACGAACGGCGTCAGCACGAAGAACACGCCCAGCGCGATGATCAGCGCGCCGGCCACGTGCTCGAGCGTGGCCCGGTGGTCCTTGAGCGTCGAGCCGATGCCGGTCGCGGTCATGCCGAGCGCGACGAACACGACGGTGAACGACAGGCAGAAGACCGCGGCGGGGAGCAGCACCCGCTCGGCCTTGGACTGGCCGGTCTGGAACTCGGCGATCGAGACGCCGGAGACCGCGCTCAGATAGCCGGGCACGAGCGGCAGCACGCACGGCGAGATGAACGAGATGAAGCCGACCGCGAAGGCGGCGAACGCGGTGGTGTCGACCCCGGAGCCCGCGGACGCGGCCGCGGCGATCACCGGTCGTAGCTCGCCATGTCGCGGTCCAGCCGCCGCGCGTCCTCGGGGTCGAGCTCGGGCGCACCGCCGGCGGCCTCGGCCGCGGCGTCGCCGCGCCGGCCGACCCGCCGCCAGCGCCGCGCGGTCGTCCACACGGCGGCGATCGCCGCCAGCGCGAGCACGACCGGCACCAGCCAGACCGCGATGTTGAAGCCCGTGTCCGGCGGGGAGCCGAGCACGTTGCGGCCGTACTCTGCGACCAGCTCGTCCTTGATCTGCTGCTTGGTCAGCCCGCGCGCGATCAGGCGCCGGATCAGCGCCCGCTCGCGGTCGGCGCTCGGCGCCTGCGAGACGTTGAGCGCGGTCCCGCACTCGACGCACATCACCTCGTCCTCGATGTCGGGCAGGTTCGGCCGCGGCGCGGCGACCGCGGCGGCGGCGGGTCCCAGCGCGAGCAGGAGGACGAGGATCGCGGCGACGCGCCGCATCAGGTGCCCTTGCGCAGCAGCGGCGTGACGTTCTGGTCGACCCACGCCTGGTCGATCGGCCCGCGCCTCGCGGCGGCGACGCGTCCCTGCTTGTCGAGCAGGAAGGACTCGGGGTAGCCGGTCAGGCCCCAGCGCTCGGCAAACTGGCCGGACCCGTCGCGCAGGCTCGGGAAGGTGAGGTCGTACTTGCGCACGAAGCCCTGCGCGTCCTCGGTCGCGTCGCGCGTGTTGATGCCGAGGACCGTCCCGCCGGCGGCGCGCATCGTCGCCTGCGTGCGCTCGAGCAGCGGCAGCTCCTTCGTGCACGGCGGACACCAACTCGCCCAGAAGTTCACCAGCACGACCTTGCCCTTGTAGTCGGCCACCGAGCCGGTCCGGCGGGAGCCCAGCCGCGGCAGCGAGCCGGCGGGAGCGGTGACGCGCCGGCCCGTGGCCAGCGCCGAGTCGATCGTCTGGTCCGTGCCCTGGGACGCGACCCCGTAGGTGAGCAGGCCGACCAGGAGGGCGGCGACCGCGATCACGAGCCAGCGCATGGCAGACAGGGTAGGCGGGCGCCGCGGGCGGTGAGGTAGCATCAGCCCCGCAGCGCGCGAGTAGCTCAGTTGGTAGAGCGCGAGCTTCCCAAGCTCGAGGTCGCGGGTTCGAGGCCCGTCTCGCGCTTGCCACGGCTACGTTCGATGTATGGCGAACAGGACGTGGTTCATCACCGGGACGTCACGGGGCTTCGGCCGCGAGTGGGCGAAGGCGGCACTCGAGCGCGGAGACCAGGTCGTCGGCACCGCCCGCGATCCGGGAACGCTCGACGACCTTGCCGCCGAGCACGGCGACGCGCTGCTGGCGCTGCCACTCGACGTCACCGACCGCGACGCGGTGTTCGCCGCGGTCGCGCAGGCGCACGACCACTTCGGCCGCCTCGACGTCGTCGTCAACAACGCCGGCTACGGGCAGTTCGGGATGGTCGAGGAGCTCAGCGAGACCGAAGCCCGCGACCAGATCGAGACGAACCTGTTCGGCGCGCTCTGGGTGACGCAGGCGGCGCTGCCGTTGCTGCGGCAGCAGGGCAGCGGCCACATCCTGCAGGTCTCCTCGATCGGCGGCATCTCCGCCTTTGGCGGCATCGGGATGTACCACGCGTCGAAGTGGGCGCTCGAGGGCCTCAGCCAGGCGCTCGCCCAGGAGGTCGAGGGCTTCGGCATCCACGTCACGCTGATCGAGCCCGGCGGCTTCTCGACCGACTGGGGCGGATCGTCCGCGCGCCACGCCGAGCCGATGGACGCCTACGCCGAGCTCCACGAGGCCTCGAGGCGGCGGCGCGCCGGGAACACGCAGGGCGACCCGGTGGCGTCGGCCGAGGCCGTGATGCGGATCGTCGACGCCGACGAACCGCCGCTGCGCGTGTTCTTCGGCAGCGCGCCGCTGACCATCGCGGAGCGCGACTACGAAGGCCGTCTCGCCACGTGGCGCGAGTGGCAGCCGGTCTCCGAGCTCGCGCAGGGCGCCGAAGCATAGATGTGCTATACGATGCCTCCATCGACTCGACCACCCACCCCACCGACCTCGCGGCGCTGGCCCACGACCTGGACCGGCGGATCGCCCGCGTCTCGCAGCTGCTGCGCTCGTCGAACCGCACCGGGCGCAGCGTCACCGCGCTGCTGACGCTGCGCCGGCTGGACCTCGAGGGCCCGAGCCGGATCACCGAGCTCGCGGCGCGCGAGTACGTCGCGCAGCCGACGATGACCGTCCTGGTCCGCCGGCTCGAGCAGGACGGCCTGGTGGAGCGGACGGCCGACAGCGAGGACGGGCGCGCTTCGCGGATCGCGCTGACGGCGACGGGCCGCGAGGAGCTCAACGCCGTCCACGCCGACCGCGCCGACGTGCTGCGCCGCCGGCTGGAGCTGCTCGACCCGGAGTCCCGCGCCGCGCTCGCCGCCGCGCTCCCGGTCCTCGACGACCTGCTCGCCGCCGACCCGGACCTCACTGCATGA
>JAXDHL010000381.1:0-7672 GCA_034664525.1 Solirubrobacteraceae bacterium | reverse complement strand
GGGTTAGCGCGCCAGCTGCACCTGCGCCTCGAGCCGCTGCAGCGCCGCGATGCGCTTCTCGAGCGGCGGATGCGTCGCGAACAGTCCCGAGATCGCCTTCCCCGCGCTGGGCGGGAAGATGTAGAACGCCGACAGCTGCTGCGTCGACCGCAGGTCCTTCTGCGGGATCCGGTGCATGCCGGAGGAGATCTTCATCAGCGCCGACGCCAGCGCGCTCGGACGGCCGGTGATGATGGCCGAGCCGCGGTCCGCCGCGTACTCGCGGTACCGGCTCAGCGCCTGCATGAGCAGGAACGAGACGATGTAGACGGCGATCGAGATCAGGAAGACCGCGATGAACGACAGGTTGTCGTCGTCGCCATCGCCGCCGCCGCCGCCATAGCCGCCGCCGAAGAACGCCCCGAACTGGACGATGTAGGCGGCGATCGTGGCGAAGAACGACGCCAGCGTCATCACCATCACGTCGCGGTTGGCGACGTGGGTGAGCTCGTGCGCCATCACGCCCTCGAGCTCGCCGGGGGAGAGCATCTCCATGAGGCCCGTGGTGGCGCACACGGTGGCGTTCTTGGGCGAGCGACCGAGCGCGAACGCGTTCGGCATGCGGGTGTCGGCGATCGCGACCTTCGGCTTCGGCAGGTCGGCCTGCACGCACAGCCGGTCGATCATCGCGTGGAACTCGGGTGCTTCCGCGGGGGAGACCTCGCGCGCGCCCATCGCCGCCAGCGCCAGCTTGTCCGACGCGAACAGCTGCAGCAGCGCGAGGCCGCCGGCGATCACCACGATCACGGCAGCGTTGATGCCGGCCGCGAACAGCGCGCCGACGAAGACGACGTAGACCAGGCCCAGCAGCAGCATGGTCGTCGCCATGCGGATCTGCAGTCCTGTGTCGCGGCCGAAGGATGAGAGCTTCTGCATCTTGGGTGGCTCCGGGATGGGGCTTACAGTTGGTAAGTCTAGGCCCACAGGGGCGAGGACGCACGCCGCTTTAGGCAACGCTCAGGCCGCAACCCCCGCGGCCGTCGCCGGCAGCTGCAGAAATCCCTGCAAGCTGCACGCATCGTTGCATCCGTGGGCGCGCGAAGGTGGGTCCGACTAGAGTCCGCGCCCGCATGCGGCTCCGCCTGCTCATTGCGGCGGTGGCGATCCCGTGCGTGCTCTGGGTCCTTCTCCCCCTCGGTGCGGACGGTCGGTCACTGTCGTCAAAGATCCAGCAAAAGCGCGCCCAGATCCAGGGCAAGCGCTCGACCGAGCACGTTCTCACGACGTCGATCTCGAACTACAGCCAGCGCATCGGCGCGCTGCAGGGGCAGATCACCGTCCTGGCCGCCAAGCAGACGCGCATCCAGACCGATCTGGACGCCAAGCTCGCGCGCCTCGGCCGGATCCAGCAGAACCTGCGCGCCGAGCGTGCCCGGCTCGCCCGCCTGCGGGCCCGTCTCGCGCAGGCCCGGGTCACGCTCTCGCGCCGGCTCGTGGACCTCTACAAGGCCGACAACCCGGACATCCTCGGCGTGGTCCTCAACTCCAGCGGGTTCGTGGACCTGCTCGAGCGCTCCGAGTTCGCGCGCCGGATCGGCCGCCAGAACAACCGGATCATCGTCATCGTCAAGACCGCGAAGGCCGACGCGACGACCACCGCGAACCGGCTCGCCGGCCTGGAGCGGCAGGCGCAGGCGATCGCGCGGTCGATCCAGCAGCGCCGCGACGCGGTCGTCAAGGTCAAGACCGACCTGGCCGGGCGGCGCGACCAGTACGCCTCGGTGCGCTCGCACAAGCGGACCGTGCTGGCGTCCGTGCGGACGGACCGGTCGCACCTCGAGGGCGACCTCAAGGACCTGGTGGCCCAGGAGGCGCGGATCACGGCCAAGCTGCAGCAGACCTCGACTGGCGGTCCGGTCCGGCACACTTCGAGCGGGCTGATCTGGCCGGTCAACGGGCCGATCGTCTCCGGGTTCGGCATGCGCTGGGGCCGGCTGCACGCGGGGGTCGACATCGCCGTCGGGTCGGGCACGCCGGTGCGTGCCGCCGCGGACGGGACCGTCGCCATCGCGGGCTGGGTCTCCGGCTACGGCAACTACATCTGCATCCAGCACGGGGGCCCGCTGTCCACCTGCTACGGGCACAACTCGGCGCTCAACGTGTCGGTCGGCCAGCACGTCGGCCAGGGCCAGGTCATCGCCTCCTCCGGCTGCACGGGGCACTGCCTCGGTCCGCACGTCCACTTCGAGACGCGCATCAACGGCACGCCGGTCGACCCGATGGGCTACCTCTAGCGCCGTGTAGCTTCCGGCGCATGAAGATCCGCGCCGCTGTTCTGGAGGAGTTCGGGAAGCCGCTGAACGTCACCGAGGTGGACCTCTCAGGGCCGGCGGCCGGTGAGGTGCTGGTGCGGCTCGTGGCCTGCGGCGTGTGCCACACCGACCTGTACACGGCCTCGGGCGCGGACCCGTCGGGCTACGCGCCGTGCGTGCTCGGGCACGAGGGCGCGGGCGTGGTCGAGGCGGTCGGCGAGGGCGTGACCTCGGTCGCACCCGGCGACCGCGTGGTCACCCTGTTCTCGCCGCAGTGCCGCGAGTGCGTGCATTGCGTGGACCCGCGCACCAACCTCTGCATGGCGATCCGTGCCGAGCAGAACCGCGGCCACCTGCCCGACGGCACGACCCGGCTGTCGCGCGACGGCGAGCCGATCCGTCACTTCATGGGGACCTCGACGTTCGCCGAGGCGGCCGTGCTGCCGGAGATCGCGCTGGCGAAGGTCGACCCCGAGGCGCCGCTGGAGCACGCGGCGCTGTTCGCCTGCGGCCTGTCGACCGGGCTCGGCGCCGCGATGTACACGGCGAAGGTGCGTGAAGGCTCGACGTGCGTGGTGTTCGGCGCCGGGATGGTCGGTCTCGGCGCGGTGGCGGGCTGCCGGCTGCAGGGCGCCGATCGGATCGTCTGCGTGGACCTCTCCGAGGACCGGCTCGCGCTGGCGCGCGGCCAGGGCGCGACCGACACCTGGGTCGGCGGCCCCGACGTCGTGCAGCGGGTGCTCGACGAGACCGGCGGCTTCGGCGCCGACTACACGTTCGAGGCGACCGGCCTCGTGCGGGTGATGGTGCAGGCGGTCGAGGCGGCCCGGATGGGCTGGGGCCTGTGCACGATCGCCGGCGTGGCCGGCAAGGGGGAGACGCTGGACGTCATCCCGCGCTGGCTGATCCAGGGACGGCGGATCGCCGGCTCCTCGTTCGGCGGCGTGAAGGGCCGCGATCAGGTGCCGGAGCTGGTGGCCCGCGCGATGGGCGGCGAGATCGACGTCGCCCCGTTCGTGTCGCACCGCATCACGCTCGACGAGGTCAACCACGGGTTCGAGCTGATGGAGCGCCAGGACGGCATCCGCTCGGTGATCGGGTTCTAGCGTCTTCCCGCGGTGCTTCCCTCCTTCGACGTCCTCGGCCTCTCGATCAAGACGTTCGGGCTCGCCTTCGGGCTGAGCTTCGTGCTCTGCGGGCTGCTGGTCGCCCGCCGCCTCAAGGAGACCGGCCGGCCGCCCGACTGGGCCTACGAGATGGTCTTCGTCGCGCTCGTCGGCGGGCTGGTCGGCGCGCGCGCCTGGTGGGCGCTCGACCACGTGAACGAGGTCAAGGGCGACATCCTCGGCGGGCTGTTCGGCGGCTCCGGGCTGACCTGGTACGGGGGCGCGCTCGGCGGCGCGGCGGGGGTGCTGCTGTGGGCGTGGCGGAAGGGGATGCTCGGCCTCGACCTGCTCGACATCTGCGCGCCGGCGCTCGCCATCGGCTACGCGTGTGGGCGCATCGGCTGCCAGGTCTCCGGCGACGGCGACTACGGCAAGCCGTGGAACGGGCCATGGGCGATGGCGTATCCGAAGGGCGTCGTCCCGACCGACGTCAAGGTGCATCCGACGCCGATCTACGAGACGGTGACCATGGGGCTCGCCGCGATCGTGCTCTGGCGCCTGCGCGACCGGCTCGCGCCCGGGCGCCTGTTCGCGCTCTACCTCGTGTTCGCCGGGGTCGAGCGCTTCCTCGTCGAGTTCGTGCGCCGCAACCCGGAGTCCGCGCTCGGCCTCACGACCGCGCAGCTCATCTCGATCGTGATGTTCGTGGCGGGGGCGATCTGGCTCGTCCGGACGCGCTCGGGCACGCCGGCGCGGCCGGCGGTCGCCGCGTAGAACGGCCCGGCGGGTCTAGGACTCGCTGTCGTACTTGAACGAGATCGCGAGGCGGACGCGGAAGTTCACCACCCCGCCGTCGCCGATCGTCACGTCCTGGCGCACGACCTCGGCGATGCGCAGATCGCGCACGGTCTTGGCGGCGGTGCCGACGGCGGCCTTGGCCGCGGCCTCCCAGGACTCGCTGCTCACCCCGATCACCTCGGTGACGCGGTACACGCTCTCTGCCATGGGGTCCTCCCTCGGTCGGTGACGACTCGACGCCAGTCTGCCAACTACCGGGGCGAAGGCCAAGCCGGACCGTCCGCGGCGAGGGCCCGCCGGACGAAGCGCAGCGACTCGCCCTGGAGCTCCGCGTCGTGCTGGAGCGAGCGGTGATGCCCGCCCGGGACCAGGATCAGGCGCTTCGGCTCGGCGATCGAGCGGCGGTGCAGCTCGACCGAGTGCTCGAACGGGACCCGCTCGTCCCCGCGCGCGTGCAGGAGCAGCAGCGGGACGGCCGAGCGCTCCACGATCGGCCCGAGGTCGTGTTCGGCCAGCAACGCCTCGGCCGACGGCAGGTCGACCGGGACGTCGAGGCGGCCGGAGCGCAGGCCGTCCGCCAGCCCGGACGCGCTGGCCGGGCACACGGCGACGACGGCGGCCGCGCCCACCCGCTCGGCCGCGGCGATCGCCAGGAAGCCGCCGAGCGAGGATCCGCGCAGCGCGATCGGTCGCGGCAGCAGCGCCGCCATCGCCGCCACGTCGTCGAGCACGTGCCCGTCGAGCCGTCCGCCCGTCTCCCCGTGCCCGCGCAGGTCGAACGCGACCGCCGCCATCCCCGCGTCGCGCGCCGCCCGGGCCATGTCGTGGTGGTTCTCCTTCTGCGACTGCGCGCCGTGGATGACGACCATCCCGCCCCAGGGCGGCATCTTCGGGAGCCAGAGCGTGTAGGCGAGCCCGTCGCGCACGCCGCGCTCGGCCGGTCCCGCGGGGGTCGGGAGGGTTCGACGTGACATGATGCGCCGCCGCATGATGACGGCCCGCAGCGTGTATCCGCGGAACTCCGCCGTCGAGGACGGTCGCCTCCTGATCGGTGGATGCGACGTCGTCGACCTCGCGCGCGAGTTCGGCACCCCCGCCTACGTGGTCGCGGAGGACGACCTGCGCGAGCAGGCGCGCGCGTTCAAGGCCGCGCTCGCCGACGCCCATGAGGGGCCGGGCGAGATCGTCTTCGCGAGCAAGGCCTTCCCGGCGTCTGCGGTCCTGCGGCTGTTCGCCGAGGAGGGGCTCGGCGTCGACGTGGCCAGCGGCGGTGAGCTCCACCTCGCGCTGAAGGCGGGCTTCGACCCGGCGAAGATCGTCCTGCACGGCAACGCGAAGTCAGAGGCCGAGCTGACCGCCGCGGTCGAGGCCGGCGTCGGCCTGATCGTGCTCGACGGCGGCGACCCGGAGCGGCTGGAGCGGATCGTCCCCGCCGGCCGCCGGCAGCGCTGCCTGGTGCGCGTGATCCCGGGCGTCGAGGCCGATACCCACGAGCACATCATGACCGGCCACGACGCCTCGAAGTTCGGCTACCCGCCGAGCGTCGCCGCCGAGATCATCGGCCGCTCGTGGGAGCGGCTCGAGATCGCCGGCCTGCACTTCCACCTCGGCTCGCAGATCTTCGACGGCTCGCCGTTCCACGCCGCCGTCGGCACGCTCGCGGGCCTCGGGGAGTTCGGCGCCTACGACCTCGGCGGGGGCATGGCGGTCGGCTACACCCGCCACGACCGCCCGCCCGAGCCGGCGGAGTGGGTCGGGGCGATCGCCGAGATCGCGCACGACCTGCTCGGGCCCGGCAAGACGCTGATCCTCGAGCCCGGCCGCGCGCTGGTCGCCAACGCGGGCGTGACGCTGTACTCGGTCGAGAACGTCAAGCAGCGCTTCGTCGCCGTCGACGGCGGCATGTCCGACAACCTGCGGCCGATGCTCTACGGGGCGGTCTACGAGGCCGACGTCGCCGACCGCATGGGCGACGGCGAGCGCTACGTCCTCGTCGGCAAGCACTGCGAGTCGACCGACGTCGTGGTCCAGGGGGCGACGCTGCGCGACCCGAAGCCCGGCGACGTGCTGGTGACCCCGGTGACCGGCGCCTACGGCCACGCGATGGCCAACAACTACAACGGCGTCCCGCGCCCGCCGGTGATCTTCTGCAAGGACGGCGACGCCCGCCTGGTCGTGCGCCGCGAGACCTACGAGGACCTGACGAGCCGCGATGTCGCCTGAGCCCTTCCGCATCGGCCTGCTCGGCCACGGCACCGTCGGCGGCGCGTTCGAGACGCTGCTCGCCGAGCGCGCCGACGCGATCGTCCCCGTCGCCGGCGCGCGGCCCGAGATCGTCGGCGTGCTCACGCGCTCGCAGGGCGACTTCGACGACATCCTGTCGCGCTCGGACCTGATCGTGGAGCTGATCGGCGGCCTCGAGCCGGCGCGCGACTACGTGCTGCGCGCGATGCGGGCGGGCAAGCACGTCGTCACCGCCAACAAGCAGCTGCTGGCGACCCACGGCGAGGAGCTGTGGGGCGCCGCCCGCGACCACGGCGTGCAGCTGCGCTTCGAGGGCGCGGTGGCCGGCGTCGTCCCGATCATCCGCGTCATGCAGGAGTCGCTCGCCGCGTCGCACGTCGAGCGGATCCACGGCATCGTCAACGGGACGACCAACTACATCCTGTCCGAGATGGCCGGCAAGGGGCTGTCCTACGAGGAGGCGCTGGCCGAGGCGCAGCGGCTGGGGTACGCGGAGGCGGACCCGACCGACGACGTCAACGGCAAGGACGCGGCGGCCAAGATGGCGATCCTCGCCCGGCTGGCGTTCGACACCCCGGTCTCGATCGACGACGTCCGCTACGAGGGCATCGAGCACATCACCGCCGCCGACATGCAGTTCGCGCGTGAGCTGCGGCTCGGACTCAAGCTGGTCGGCACCGCGGAGCGCGTGGACGGCGGCATCTCCGTGCGCGTGCACCCGGCGTTCCTCTACAGCGGCCACCCGCTCGCCTCCGTCCACGGCCCGTACAACGCGGTGACCGTCGAGGCGCCGGCGATCACCGAGATCACGATGTCCGGTCCCGGCGCCGGCGGCCCGCAGACCGCGACCGCCGTGCTCGGGGACGTCGTGAGCGCGATGATCCCGCCGGCCTCCACGCCGGAGACGACGCAGCGGCTGGAGATCGTCGAGGACGTGGTGTCGGCGTTCTACGTGCGCATGGAGGTCGCCGACCGCTCCGGCGTGCTGGCCCAGATCGCCGAGGTGCTCGGGCTGCAGGGCTGCTCGATCAAGACGCTCGTGCAGCACGGGATGGGCGAGGACGCCCGGTTGGTGATGACCGTCCACCCGATCCTCGAGTCGCGCCTGTACGCGGCGCTGCGGCTGATCGGCCGGCTGGACTTCGTGCGCGCCGAGCCGCGCGCGATCCGGGTCATCGAGGAGGAGTTCGTCTAGATGACCCGGGTCGGGCTGATCGAGCGCTACCGGGACCA
>JAXDHL010000380.1:0-7897 GCA_034664525.1 Solirubrobacteraceae bacterium | reverse complement strand
TCGCGGCCGGCGGCCTGCACTGCAACATCGAGGAGATCGCCCACCAGGGCAAGTCGGGCGGCTTCAAGGTCCTGCGCTACATCGACAGCAGCGGCCGCGAGTGCGCCTTCTACGACACCGCGCTGCTATTCCCGCTCAACGCGTTCAAGTTCGACGGCGACTCGCTGGGGGTCGCGGTGCTCGACATGAGCGATCCGTCGAAGCCGGTGCAGACGGACACGCTGACCCAGCCGCCGATGCTGTCGCCGCACGAGTCGGTGGTGGTCAACCAGAAGCGGGGGCTGATCGCGGCGGTGATCGGCAACCCGTCGACCTACCCCGGCATGGTCTCGATCTACGATGCGAGCAAGGACTGCCGGCACCCGGTGCTGCAGTCGACCTCCGTCGTCGCCCGCTACGGCCACGAGAGCGGGTTCGCGCCGGACGGCAAGACGTTCTACGCCGCCGGGACCGCGGTGTCGGCGATCACCGCGATCGACGTGACCGACCCCAAGGCACCGCACGCGATCTGGCAGGGCAACGAGCTCTCCCACGGCCTGTCGATCTCCGACGACGGCAACCGCGCGTACGTCGCCGATCCGACCGGCGGCGACATGCTGATCCTCGACACGAGCCAGATCCAGGCCCGTAAGCCGGACCCGCAGGCGCGCGAGATCAGCCGGCTGACCTGGCATGCGGCGTCGATCCCGCAGAACGCGATCCCGTTCACCGAGGACGGCCACCCGTACGTGCTCGAGTTCGACGAGTACACGGCCGGGACGCTCGGGCGCGGGTCCAACGACGACGTCGGCGCCGGCCGGATCATCGACATCGCCGACGAGACGCAGCCGAAGGTGATCGCCAACCTGCGCCTGCAGGTCAACCAGCCGGCCGACCACGCCGCGGCGTCGGGCGATCCCGGCCAGATCAACCCGGCCCAGGGGTACGCGGCCCACTACTGCAACGTCCCGAGCCGGACCGACCCGAAGGTCGTCGCGTGCTCGTTCATCTCGTCGGGCCTGCGCGTGTTCGATATCTCCAAGCTGACCGCGCCGAAGGAGATCGCCTACTTCGTCGCGCCGACCGGGCCGGCGGTCGAGAACGGCGGCGACTCGAGCAACTACGCGATGTCGCAGCCGGCGATCATCCCGCAGCGGCGGGAGATCTGGTACTCCGACGGCACCTCGGGCTTCTACGTGCTGCGGGTGGCCGAGGACGTCTGGCCGGCGTCGGCCGCGGCTGCCGCCCCGCCAGGACCCTGCACGAGTCGCCGCACCTTCGCGGTCCGCGTGCGGCTGCCGCGCGGCGCGAAGGTCGCGCACGTCGTCGCGCGGCTCGCCGGCAAGCGCATCAAGGCCCACCGGCAGGGGCGCTACCTGCGCCTGCGCGCCGACCTGCGCGGGCAGACGCGCAAGCGCGTCAGGCTCGTGGTGCGGGTCACGCTGCGCTCCGGGCGCGTCGTCACCGAGCGGCGCGTCTACCGGCTCTGCACCCGCAAGCCGTCCTCGTAGTCGTCGTGTCGACTGCTCGACGCCGGGCGAACCATCCATCCGTGAGATGCATTGATCGCCCCGCGTGCGATCCTGCCCGGCGATGGGCCACTTCGCCGTGATCCGGGAGCGCGGTCCCGCCTGGGTCCCGGACCGCCCGATGCGCGAGCAGGCCGGCTGGGACGAGCACGCCGCGTTCATGGAGGCCCTGGCGGCCGACGGGTTCGTCGAGCTCGGCGGCCCGGTCGGCGACGCGGGCGAGCGGATCCTGCTCGTGATCTGCGCCGCCAGCCGCCGTGAGGTCGAGCGCCGGCTTGACCTCGATCCGTGGAGCCCGGCCGGGATGCTGCGCGTCGTGAGCGTCGAGCGCTACGACGTCCGGCTCCGACACCGCTGATGCGCCGGGCGGTCAGGCCGGCGGGGCGATCATGAGGCTGGTCGTCGCGGTGCCGACGAGCCGGCCCTGATCGTCGATCGCCGAGCCCTCTGCGAAGGCCACGTTGCGCCCGCGCCGGATCACCTTCCCGTGCGCCTGAAGGCGCGTGCCGGGCGTCAGGGCGCGCAGGAACGAGACCTTGATCTCGATCGTCGAGAACGCCGAGCCGGCAGGAAGCGTCGTGTGCAGCGCGCAGCCGGCGACGGTGTCGAGCAGCGTGCAGAGCGTCCCGCCGTGGACCATCCCCATCGGGTTCGCCGTCGACTCGTCCGGCGTGCACGCGAAGCGGACCTCGCCGTCGCCGACCTCGAGGATCTCGAAGCCGAACAGCCGCGCCATCGGCGGCGCCGGCAGGCGGCCGTCGCGCACGCGCTCGAAGACCTCGCGGCCGGGCAGCGTCGCCATCTGGAGGGCCGTGTCGGCCGGGTCGTTCCAGGTGACTTCCTTGCTGCGCAGGCTCATCGGACCCGGCACGCTAGCCGAGTCCGTTGCGTCATGCAACTAAGGCGCTAGGATCCGCACCATGCCCGAGCTCCCGAACGTCTCCCTCGACACGGCCAGCCCGTTCGTCCGCGCGAGCGGGTTCGTGGTCGATGCGGCGGCCGGCGACGAGGTCCGCGGCCACGTCGCCGCCGGTCCCGATCAGCACACACCGTGGGGCGTCGTGCATGGCGGCCTCTATGCGACGGTGATCGAGACCGCCTGCTCGATCGGCGCGTCGGCGGCCGTGCTCGCCGCCGGCCAGTACGCGGTCGGGCTCTCCAACCAGACCGACTTCGTGCGCGCGCACCGCGACGGCCGGCTCGACGTGCGCGCCTGGCCGGTACACCAGGGACGGACCGGCCAGCTGTGGCAGTGCGACATCACGCGCGACGACGGCCGACTGGTCGCGCAAGGGCGCGTGCGCCTGCAGAACGTGCCGATCAGCGGCTGACCCCGGCAACCACCACCACGTCCAGGCGCCGGGGGCCGTGCACGCCCTCCACGCGCTCGAGCTCGATGTCCGAGGTCGCCGACGGCCCGGACACCAGCGTGAGCGGCGCGTCGCGCGGAAGCGCCGCCACCATGTCGGGCACCCCGGCCACGATCTGGTCCTCGTGGACCACGCAGACGTGGCGGTCGGGAATCAGGGTGAGGGCGCGCTCCCCGGCCAGCACCAGCGTGCCGGTCTCCGCCACCGCGAGCGCGCAGCCGGTCAGGACCGCGTCGACGGTGTCGAGGACGGCGACGCCGGGCTCGGTGACCGTGTCGAGGCCGGCGAGGCCGCACGGGGGCCGCGTTCCGACGGCGACGCGCGCGCCGGCCAGCAGCTCGCGGACCGTGGCGTCGAGCCCGGCGGCGTCGCAGCGGTGGACGGTGGCGCGGTAGTCGGCGACGCGCTCGGCGAACCGCTCGACATCGGCGGCGACGGCGCCGGCCGGGCGGTACTCGCGCGGGACCTCCGGAACCGCGGGCGCCGGGCCGAGCGCGCGGCGGATGCGGCCGAGGACCTCCTCCCGCGCCGAGCTCAACGCGCCGCCCACCAGTCGCGGAACGACTCCGCCGGCACCTCGGGCAGCTCGCGCGTCGAGCTCCAGCCCGGGACGCCGAGCTTGGTGAGCGGCCCGCGGCCGAGCCGCGCCAGCCGCTGCGCCGCCTCGTAGCGGCGGCGCGAGGCGAACACCTTGGCGACGAGCGTCATCGCCGCCCGCTCGCCGTCCCAGCCGGAATGCACCTCGCGCACGACCCGGCCACGCAGGTGCACGAGGATCGACGGGATGTCGATCTTGACCGGGCAGACCTCGTAGCAGGCGCCGCACAGCGACGACGCCCACGGCAGCGTCGGCGCCGCGTCGAGGCCCTGCAGCTGCGGCGTCAGGATCGCGCCGATCGGGCCGGGATAGACGGACTCGTACGCGTGCCCGCCCACGCGCGAGTAGACCGGGCAGGAGTTCAGGCACGCCGAGCAGCGGATGCAGTGCAGCGCCGGGCGCCCGGTCTCGTCGGCCAGCACGTCGGTGCGGCCGTTGTCGAGCAGCACGAGGTGGAACGCGCGCGGCCCGTCGCCGGGCGTGACGCCGGTCCACAGCGACGTGTACGGATTCATCCGCTCGCCGGTGCTCGAGCGCGGCAGCAGCTGCAGGAAGACCTCGAGATCGCGCCACTCGGGCAGCACCTTCTCGATCCCCATCACGGTGACGAGCACCTCGGGCAGCGTCACGCAGAAGCGCCCGTTGCCCTCGGATTCGACGACACCCACCGTGCCCGTCTCAGCGACGGCGAAGTTCGCGCCGGAGACCGCGAACGGGACGGACAGGAACTTCGCGCGCAGGTGCGCCCGGGCGACGGCGGTCAGGCTCTGCGGGTCGGAGGACAGCTCGGCGCCGGCGGCGATCGTGCGCGCGAACAGGTCCCGGATCTCCTGGCGGTTGCGGTGGATGGCGGGGACCAGGATGTGCGACGGGCTGTCGTGGGCGAGCTGGATGATCAGCTCCGCCAGGTCCGTCTCGATCGCCGCGATCCCGTCACGCGCGAGCGCGTCGTTGAGGCCGATCTCGTCCGTGGCCATCGACTTGACCTTGAGCAGCTCATCCGCGCCGTGCTCGCGGGCGAGGCGGGCGACGATCCCGCACGCCTCGCCGGCGTCGCGCGCCCAGTGCACGACGCCGCCGGCCGCGACGACGGCCGCCTCCAGGCGCTCGAGCTGCTCGGGCAGCGTGGCCATCGTGCGCGCTTTGACCGCCGCGCCCGCGTCGCGCAGCGCCTCCCAGTCGGGCAGCTCGGACACCACCGACGCGCGCTTGGCGCGGATCGTCGAGGTCGCCTTGGCGAGGTTGCGCCGCAGCTGGCTGTCGGCCAGCGCCTCGCGCGCCATCGCCGGGAAGCCGCGCGCGGTCATCGGGACGCGAGCACCTCCGCCAGGTGCATCGTGCGCACGCCGGCGCGCCCGCGCCGCAGCCCGCCACCGATGTGCATCAGGCACGAGTTGTCGGCCGCCACGCAGACCTCGGCGCGCGTGGACAGGACGCCGCGCAGCTTGTCGGAGAGCATCGCGCTCGACGTGTCGGCGTTCTTGACCGCGAACGTGCCGCCGAAGCCGCAGCACTCGGCGGCATCGGGGAGGTCGACGAGCTCGAGGTCGCGCACCGCGCGCAGCAGCCGCAGCGGCTTGTCCCCCACGCCCAGCAGGCGCGTCGAGTGACAGGTCGGGTGGTAGGTGACGCGGTGCGGGAACACGGCGCCGACGTCCTCGACGCCGAGCACGTCGACGAGCAGCTCGGACAGCTCGAACACGCGCGGGCCCAGCGCCGCGACCGCGCCGGCGAGCTCCCCGTCACCCGACAGCTCCGCCAGGCGCGGGTACTGGTCGCGCACCATCGCGGCGCACGAGCCCGACGGCGTGACGACCGCCTCGGCATCCGCGAACACGCGCGCAAAGCGCCGCACCAGCGGCAGCGCCTCGAGCTGATAGCCCGAGTTCGCGTGCATCTGCCCGCAGCAGGTCTGCTCGGCCGGGAACTCGACGGCGTGGCCGAGCCGCTCGAGCACCTCGACGACCGCCCGCCCCGTGCCCGGGAACAGCGTGTCGTTGAAGCAGGTGATGAACAGCGCGACCCGCACCACCACCATCATGGCAACCGGCGGTCCTCCGTCCCCGCGCGGTCTAGGGTCCCGCGGCGATGCGCCGCCTCGTCCTCCCCTGCGCCCTCGCCCTCGCCCTCATCACGCTCCTGTCCGCCGCGCCTGCCCATGCGAGCCCGGCGCTGCGCGCGGGCGCCGGCCAGGCCGACCTGACGCCGCCGCAGTTCGGCTACTTCCTCGGCGGCTGGACGCGCGCCGACCGGCTCGGGCTGGGCGTGAGCACCCGGCTCTACGCCAACGCGCTCGTCCTGCGCCGCGGGCAGACGAACATCGCCCTGGTGGCCGCCGAGCTGTTCGCGATCCCCGCCGGCCTGCAGGAGGACGTCGCCCGTAAGGTCGCCGACCTCGGCTACGACAAGACGACGGTCCTGCTGGCCGCCTCGCACACGCACTCCGGGCCCGGCGGCTTCGCCAACAACCCGACCTACAACACGGCGGCCCCGTCGACCGAGACGGTGACCGACCCGCTGAGCTTCGCCCGCCTGCTGGAGCCGGCCCCCGCCGACCGCCAGCTCTACACGTTCCTCGTCGACCAGATCGCGCAGGCGATCCGCCGGGCCGACGCCGACCAGGCGCCCGCCGCCGCGGCCTGGGGCCACACCGACCTCACCGGGCTGACCCAGAACCGCTCGATCGAGGCCCATCTCGCCGACCACGGCATGGACGTCCCGTACGGCAAGGGCACCCCGGAGATGGACCCCGACGGCGTCAACCACACGATCGACCCCAACGTCGACGTCCTGCGCGTGGACAAGCTCGTGCACCGCGGGCACAGCCGCAAGCTGCGCCGGATCCCGATCGGCGCCTGGTCGAACTTCGCCGACCACGGGACCGTCGTGCACTCGGAGTTCCAGGCCTACTCGGGTGACCACCACGCGTCGGCGTGGCGGCGCTTCACGGCGCGGGTGCGCCGGATCGGCCACGTCCCGGCCAACCAGGCCGTCGTCAACGTCTACCCCAACTCCGACGAGGGCGACCAGACCGCGGGCATCGTGCACGTCGGTCCGGCGGCGGCGAACTTCGTCGGCGACACCGAGGCGGACGCGATGCTGCGCGCGTGGCGCACCGCCGGGCGCCACCTGAATCGCCGGCCGCCGCTGGCGCTGCGCTGGACGCGCTCGTGCTTCTGCGGGCGCGACACCGCCAGCGGCAAGGTCGCCGCCAAGGGCGTGGCGGGCATCGGGTTCCTGACCGGCTCCGAGGAGGGTCGCGGCCCGCTCTACGACGTGACCAAGACGCCGCTCGAGGGGCAGAAGAACCCGTTCCCCACGGCCGACCAGGGCGACAAGTACCAGGCGCCGACCGGCAGCTTCCCGCCCGCCGTGCCGCTGGCCGTCTACCGCGTCGGCGACCACGCGATCGCGACGATCCCCGGCGAGGCGACCAAGGAGGCCGGCGTGCGCGTGCGCGACGCGGTCGGCAGGGCGATGGCCGGCGGCGGCGTCAAGCGCGTGGTGATCGCCGGCCTGGCGCTCGAGTTCATCCAGTACGTCACCACGCCCGAGGAGTACGGCCAGCAGTCCTACGAGGGCGCCTCGACGCTGTACGGCCCGAACGAGGCGCCGTTCCTGACCGAGCGGCTGACCGAGCTCGCCCACGCGCTGGCCACCGGCGGCGCCGCGCCGGCCGCCTACGACCTCGATCCCAGCTACGGGGTCAAGCCCGACGGCGCGCCCTACCCGGCGGGCGCCGACCACGGGACGATCACCGCGCAGCCCGCCTCGACGGTCGAGCGCCTGCAGCGCGCCCGTCTGGACTGGGACGGCGGGCCGTCCGGCCACGACCGGCCGCTCGACAAGCCGTTCGTGACCGCCGAGCGCAAGGTCGGCAAGCGCTGGCGACCGTACGCCGACGACCTCGGCGTGCAGTTCCTCTGGCGCGCGGACGCGAACGGGCATGCCTGGGCCGAGTGGGAGATCCCGCTCAGCGCCCCGAAGGGCACCTACCGGCTGCGGGTGACCGCGACGCGCTACGAGCTGACCTCACAGCCGTTCGAGGTGGTGCCCTCCACGCGCCTGACCGTGCGCAGCGTGCCCGGCGGCGCCGAGCTGGCCTACCCGCAGGCGGTCGTCGACGAGGACCTCACGGCGCGGCCCGCGGCGGCCGACGGCGGGACGATCGTGCTCGGCTCGGGCACCCTGCACCGCAACCACGGCACGGTGTTCGCGGTGCCGGGCGGGACGACGGTCGCGGCCGGGGCCGCCCGCGACCGCTACGGCAACCGCAACGGCGCAGCGGCGACGGTCTAGAGCCGGTCGAGGCCGTTGGGGAGCAGCCACCGGCGGTCGGGCAGCCGGCGCACGGTCCCGTCGTCGACGAGCCGGCTGACCGCGGCGGTGAGGCTCGGCCGCCGCGCGCCGACGAGCGCGCT
>JAXDHL010000379.1:0-6658 GCA_034664525.1 Solirubrobacteraceae bacterium | reverse complement strand
GCGGCAGCACCTGGTCGCGGTAGGCCTGGTCCTGCTGCGCGAACGTGTCCATGCACGGCACCGAGACCACGCGCACGCGCGTGCCCGCCAGCGCGTCCGCGGCGTCCAGCGCGATCGCGACCTCGGTGCCCGATCCCATCAGGATCACCTCCGGGTCGCCGCCGTCCGCGTCGCGCAGCACGTAGGCGCCGCGCTCGATCGCGTCGCGCGGGACCGAGGCGGGGTCGAACGTGCGCGTGTCCTGGCGCGACAGCGCGATCGCCGACGGCTCGCGCTTGCGCGAGAGCGCGAACGCCCACGCCAGCGCCGTCTCGTTGAAGTCGGCGGGCCGGATCATGTTGATGCCCGGCGTCGCGCGCAGCTGGACCAGATGCTCGATCGGCTGGTGCGTCGGGCCGTCCTCGCCGAGGCCGATCGAGTCGTGGGTGAACACGAACACCGACGGCGTGCCCATGATCGCCGCGATCCGGATCGAGCCCTTCATGTAGTCGCTGAAGGTCAGGAAGGTCGCGCCGTAGGCCCGGAAGCCGGACACGGTGAGGCCGTTGACGATCGCGCCCATGCCGTGCTCGCGGATGCCGAAGTGCAGGTTGCGCCCGTCGTAGGTGCCCTTCTCGACCGAGTCCGCGCCGTCGATCAGCGTGAGTGTCGAGGGGGCGAGGTCCGCGGAGCCGCCCACGAGCTCGGGCACGGCCTTGGCCGCCCACTGCAGGACCTGGTTGGACGCCTTGCGGGTGGCGATGCCCTTCGGGTCGGCCGGCGCCTGCGGGAGGTCGGCGTCCCAGCCGTCGGGCATGTCGTGGGCGGGCATGCGCGTCAGCAGCGCGGCGAGGTCGGGATGGTCGTCCTTGAACGCGGCGAACGCCTCGTTCCACGAGTCGTGCAGCGCCGCCCGCTCGGCCACGAGCTCGCGGTAGTGGTCGAGCACGCCGTCGGGCAGGAAGAACGGCTCCTTGCTCGGCCAGCCGTAGACCTCCTTGGTGGCCTCGACCTCGTCCTCGCCGAGCGGCGAACCGTGGGCGCTGCCGGTGTCCTGCTTGTGCGGCGCGCCGTAGCCGATGTGCGACCGCCCGATGATCAGCGTCGGCTTGTCGGTCGCCTTCGCGGCCTCGAAGGCCTCGGTGATGCGGTCGACCTCGAGGTCCTCGCCGAGGTGGACGACGTCCCAGCCGTACGCCTCGTAGCGCTTGCCCACGTCCTCGGACATCGCGTTCGAGGTGTCGCCCTCGATCGAGATGTGGTTGTCGTCGTAGAACACGACCAGCCGGGAGAGGCCGAGGTGGCCGGCGAGCGCCGCCGACTCGTGCTGGACGCCCTCCTGCATGTCGCCGTCGGAGGCGATGACGTAGGTGTGGTGGTCGATGACCGTGTGGCCGTCCTGGTTGAAGCGCGCGGCCATCATGCGCTCGGCGAGCGCGATGCCGACCGCCATCGAGATGCCCTGGCCGAGCGGGCCGGTGGTGACCTCGACGCCGGCGGTGTGGTGGTACTCGGGGTGGCCCGGCGTCTTGGAGCCGAGCTGGCGGAACTGCTTGAGGTCCTCGAGCGTGAGGTCGTACCCGGTCAGGAACAGCGTCGAGTACAGCAGCATCGACGCGTGGCCGGCGGACAGCACAAAGCGGTCGCGGTCGATCCACTGCGGGTCGGCGGGGTCGTGCTTCATGACGCGCGTGTACAGCGCGTAGGCGACGGGGGCGAGCGCCATCGGCGTCCCGGGATGACCCGAATTCGCCTTCTCGACCGCGTCCATGGACAGCGTGCGGATGGTGTCGACCGACAGCTTCTCGAGGCTCGACTGGTCCGTGGCGACCGACATGTGGCTCCTCTTCGCAGGTGAAGTCTTCGTCAAGCTACAAGCTCTGCCCGCCAGCCGCGTGGTGTACTCGGTGGCGTGTCGCCGGGTCTGTTCAGCATCGTCGCCGCCGCCGCCGCCGTGGCGTCCTCGGCGAACCCCGCGACCTCGCCGACCGGGCGCCGCGCCGTGCCGCTCGGGGACCTCCCGGCCGTGGCGGTCAGCGGCCCGGCGCGGCGGATCGAGCTCGGCAACAACGGGCCGGTCGACGGCCTGGCCTGGCTGGCGGGCGGCCGGCTCGCGGTGGTGACCGCCCAGGACGCGGTGCTGCACGTGCTGGAGCCGTCGGGGCTCCGGTCGGCGCGCTGGGAGCTGCGCGCGAGGGCGCTCGCGGTCGTCGGGTCCGGCCCGACGGCGATCGTGCTGGTGGCGCCCGCCGACCGGGCGGGCACGGCGCGCCTCGTCCTGCTGGACGCGACGCCGTCCGCTCACCCGCGGACCGTGCGGCTGCCCGGGATCCGCGCCGGGATGCGCCCGCACGAGGGCGACGCGCGGTCGCCCTGGACGCCCGGCATGGTCGTCGCGCGCGACGGGCGGGTGATCGTGGTGGGCTCGCGCCGGATCGCGTGGGTCACGCCGAGGACCGGAGCGGTCCGGATCCGGCGCCCGGCCGGGCTGAGCCCGGCACGGGTGCGCGTGGCGCTGGCGCTGCGCGGCGGCCGCGAGATCGCCATCGCCGGCCCTGACCTGCTCTACCTGGACGTCGCCTCGGGGCGGCTGCGCCGGGTCGCCGCGAAGGTGGACGCGGTCGACCGCTGGCGCGGCGGCGTGCTGTCGTCGGGGTTCTCGACCGCCACCGCCTGGGACGCCGCCGGCCGACAGGTGTTCCACCGCCGCCTGCGCACGACCGAGTTCGTCGCCCCCACCGCCGACGGGCGGCGCCTCGTGCTGGCGCGTCTGACCAGTAACGGTGTCGAGGTTCGCCGTACTCTGAATCCATGAGCTCTCACACCGACACCACGTCGCGCGAGGTGACCAGGACCGACCAGGAGTGGCGGGAGCAGCTCTCCCCCGAGGAGTACGCCATCCTGCGCAAGGCCGGCACCGAGCGCGCCTTCACCGGCCGCTACTGGGACGCCAAGGAGGACGGCATCTACCGCTGCGCCGGCTGCGGCGCCGAGCTGTTCGACTCGACGACGAAGTTCGACTCCGGCTCCGGCTGGCCGAGCTTCACCGAGCCCGCGGTCGCGGCCGCGGTCGAGACCCGCAGCGACACGGCCTACGGCATGGTCCGCACCGAGGTCGTCTGCCGTGCCTGCGGCGGCCACCTGGGCCACGTCTTCGACGACGGTCCGCGCGACGCCGGCGGCCTGCGCTACTGCATCAACGGCTGCGCGCTCAAGCACGAGTCCCGCTGAGCCAGGCTCACCCCGGACTTAGGCGGCCCGGCTAGCGTGCGCGGGACATGCCCCTGTTGCGCGCGGCCGGGCTCGTCAAGTCGTTCGGCGAGGGACGGGCCGCCCGGGTGATCCTCGACGGCGCCGGCCTCGCGGTCGAGCCGGGTGAGCTGGTCGCCGTCCTGGGCCGGTCGGGGTCGGGCAAGTCCACCCTGCTGCACGTGCTCGGCGGCCTGGACCGCGCCGAGGCCGGCGAGATCGAGGTCGCCGGGGAGCGGGTCGACGGCGCCTCGGAGCGCCGGCTGGCCGCGCTGCGGCTGCGCCGGATCGGCTTCGTGTTCCAGTTCTTCCATCTGCTGCCCGAGCTCAGCGGCGAGGCCAACGTCCGGCTCCCCGCCCGCGTGCGCGGCGCGCACCCGCGGGCAGGCGAGCGGGCGGGCGAGCTCGTCGAGCGGCTCGGCCTGCGGGAGGTCGCCGGCCTGCCGCCGACGCGGCTGTCGGGTGGCGAGCAGCAGCGCTTCGCGATCGCCCGCGCGCTGGTCAACGACCCGGCGATCGTGCTGGCCGACGAGCCGACCGGCAACCTCGACGACGCGTCCGGCCACGAGGTCCTGCGGCTGCTGCGCGAGACCGCCGACGAGGGGCGGGCGGTCGTGCTGGTCACCCACGACGACGCCGCCTCGGCGGCGGCCGACCGGGTGCTGCGGCTCGACGAGGGCCGGCTGGTCGCGCGCTGATGCGGCGCTGGCTGGCGGCGGCCGGGATCCTCGCCGCGGCGCTGGTGGCCGGCGCGGCCGTCACGGTCGGCTACGCCCTCTCGACGGGGTTCGACCGCGCCGCGCGCGCCGCCGACCTGCCGGACGTGATCGCGCGCTTCGATCCCGAGCGCACGGCGACGGTCGACGCGCGCGTGCGCGGCCTGCCGAACCTCCAGTCGCGCTCCTATCGCTACGAGATCCTCGACCTGCGGCTGCGCACGGACAGCGGGCGCGCGACCGACCGCGGGCTGCTCGACATCGTGCTCGGCGGGCGCCGCGGCTACGCCATCGTCGCCGGCCATGACCTGACCCGGCGGCCGGGCGAGGTGGTGGTCGAGCGCGGCGTCGCCCGGGCGCTGCACCTGCGCGTCGGGTCGCGCCTGCGCGTCGGCCGGCGGCTCGGCCGGCTGCGCGTGGTCGGGATCGCGACCTCGCCGGACAACGTCGCCTACCCGCTCGCGCGCACGGCACGGGTCTACGTCGGCCGCGACGAGGTCCAGGCCGCGTACCCGGGACAGCGGCTCGACATCCCGGCCAACGTCGCGCTGCTGTGGGTCAACGACCGGGCGCGGACCGCGATCACGCTGGCGCAGGCGCGCACGGTGGCGTTCGGCCTCGGCGACCTCCGCTTCATCACCCGCACCGGTGTCCGGCTGATCCTCGACCAGGCGGCGGGCGTGGTGATCGCGCTGCTGACCGCGTTCGCGCTGGTCGCGCTGGCGGCGGCCGGCACGATGCTGACCGCCGGCGCGCACGCCGAGGTGCAGCGGCGGCTGCCGTCACTCGGAGTCCGGCGGGCGATCGGCTTCACCCCCGGGAGCGTCGTCGCCGGGCATGCGCTCGCGGCGCTGCGGGTGGCCGCGCCAGCCGCCGCGGCCGGCGTGGCGCTGGGCGCGCTCGTCGTCGCGGGCCCGGCGTCCAACCTGCTGGAAGCGCTGAACGAGCGCCCGGCCGGCGGCGCGCTGCTCGGCCCGCTCGCGCTCGCCTGGGTGGCGGTCTGCGCCGTCGTGGTGGCGGCTGCCGCCGTCCCGGCCTGGCGGGCCGCGCGACGCCCGATCGCGCCGCTGCTGCGCGGCGGCGACCTGAGCGGCCGCGAGCCGCAGCGCGCCTCGCAGGGTGGCCTCGCGACCACGGGGGCGCGCTTCGCGGTCGCCGCCCGGGCACGCTGGGCCGGCTCGGTGGTGACGCTCGGCGTCTGTGCCGGCGTGGTCCTGCTGATGCTCGCGCTCGCGTCGCTGCTGGTCGCGCTGCGCGACGACCCGGCGATCCTCGGAAAGCGCTACCAGCTGACGGTCGACGCCCCGTCGTCGCTGGTGCCGAGCATCGAGGCGGTGCCGGGCGTCGCGGCGGCGACCGAGCGCCTGCAGCTCGACGCCGCCGACGCGTTCCGGCTCGGCGAGCCGCTGCGGCTGATCGCCTACCGCGGCGACCACACGCGCTTCGACGCGCCGGCGCTGTCCGCCGGGCGGCGGATCCGGCGCGCGGGCGAGGTGGAGGTCGGCGCCGGGCTCGCCGACGCGCTCGGGCTGCGGCCGGGCTCGCGGCTCGCGACGCTCTCGCCCGCCGGCCGCGAGCTGCGCCTGAAGGTCGTCGGGATCGTGCGCGCGCTCGACAACAACGGGCGCATCGGCTGGGTGAGCGCGCCGACGCTCGAACGCGCGCAGCCAGGCCTCGACGGGCAGGTCGCCATCCGCCTGGCGCCGGGGGCCGACCGCGCGCGGGTGACCGCCGGGCTGCGCCGGCTGGCGGTCGAGCCGGTCAGCGTCGGCGGCGCCACGACGCGCGACACGACCTTCCTCGGGATCCTCGCCGGCGTGCTGCGCGCGGTCGCGCTCGCGGTCGGGCTCGTCTGCCTGTATGCGCTGCTGCAGGGTCTCGCGATGACGGCGCGCGAGCGCCGCGGCGCGCTGTCGGTGCTGCGCGCGTGCGGCGCCTCCCGCGCCGACGTGGCTGCGGTCCTGGGCGGCGCCGCGGCGGCGGTCGCGCTCCCGGCCGCCGTGCTCGCCGTCGTGCTCGAGCTGACCGTCTTCGGCCCGGTGGTCACGCGGCTGGCCGCAGGTTACGCGGGCCTGCCGCTCTCCCCCACGACCGCGCAGATCCTCGCCGTCGCGGGCGGGCTCGCACTACTGGCGGTGGCGGCGGCGGCGGCCGTCGCGCGGCGGATCGTGCGCGAGCCGGTGGTGGCCGGCCTGCGGGAGGAGCTGCCGTGAGGGCGCGCGGCGCCGTCGCCCTCGCCGCCGCCGCGGCCGCGGCCGCGCTCGCCGCCTGCGGGTCCGACCGCGCCGGTGAGGGCGCGACCGGTCCCGCCGTCCCCGGCCGCTCGACGGTCGTGCGCACGCTCGCCGATCCGGACGGCGACGGCGCGCTGCAGGCGGCGCCCGGTGAGCCGCTGCGCGACCGCACCGACGTCGCGCCCGCCTCGGCCCCGGGCCAGGTGCTCGCCACGTTCGCCCAGATCACCGACACCCACATCCGCGACGAGGAGTCGCCCGCGCGCGTTCCGTTCCTGGACCGCTACGGGCCGCCGTTCACCTCCACGTTCCGCCCCCAGGAGGCGCTGAGCCCGCAGGTGCTCGCGGCCGCCGTGCGCGCGGTCGACGCCCAGCATCCGCAGGCGGTCCTCGTCACGGGCGACGTCACCGACAACGCCCAGCACAACGAGCTCCAGCTCGCCACGCGCATCCTCGACGGCGGGCGCGTGAACCCCGACT
>JAXDHL010000378.1:0-3940 GCA_034664525.1 Solirubrobacteraceae bacterium | reverse complement strand
GCTCTCGAACAAGATCCGCGAGAAGGTCACCAAGGGCAAGGACGCGGTGACGGACGCGCAGATCACGGCCTACTACAACAAGAACAAGGCCCGCTTCGCACAGCCCGAGCGCCGCGACCTCACGATCGTGCTCACGAAGACGCAGGCCAAGGCGCAGGTCGCGCTCAAGGCCATCCAGGGCGGCATGTCGTTTGCCGCAGCGGCGAAGAAGTACTCGATCGACCAGGCCTCGAAGGCCCAGGGCGGCAAGCTCTCCGGCGTCGCGAAGGGACAGCAGGAGAAGGCGCTCGACGCGGCGATCTTCAAGGCGCCGAAGGGCAAGCTCGTCGGCCCGGTCAAGACCCAGTTCGGCTACTACATCCTCGAGGTCTCGAAGGTCACGCCGGCGAAGCAGCAGTCGCTCGAGCAGTCGAAGGCATCGATCCAGCAGATCCTCACGAGCGACAGCCAGCGCAAGGCGCTCGACAAGTTCGGCAAGGACTACCGCAAGCGCTGGAAGGCGGAGACGAGCTGCCGCAAGGGCTTCACGACGGCCGACTGCAAGAACGGCCCGAAGACCCAGTCGACCGCCACGACGGCCCCGGCCGCGCAGCAGCAGCAGACGCAGCAGGCGCCGACGCCGGCGCCGCAGACGAGCACGGGCACCACGACGACCCAGCCGTAAGGCCCCCGCTGCACTCCGAAGGCCGCCGGCCGCCGCCCCGCACGGGCGGCGCCGGCGCCTTCGCTCTTCGATCACCCGTCCGTTTCCCGGCGCATTCCCTGAAGCCGGCGCGGGTCCCGGCCGATCCACTGCGCCATGCGGCATCTGTCGAGACTTGTTCAGGGCGCGGCTCTCGCTGCGCTCATCCTGTGCGTGGCCGCCGTGACGGCGACCGCCGCCGTGCGCGTGAACAGCAACGGCGATGGCGACGGCAACGGCAACGGCAACGCCTACGGCCACTGGAAGGGCAACGGCAACGCAAACAACGGCAACAACGGCAACAACGGCCACGGCGCCCCCGCGGCGACGCAGCCCGCCGCGCCCGCGCCGTCGACGCCCCCCGGCCAGGCGAACAAGACGCAGCCCGGCGCGTCGGCCAGCGCCCCCGGCCAGGTGAAGAAGGCGCCGGCGGCCGCGACGACGACCGCGACGCCGGCGACGACAACCACGACGATCAACGTCCAGACCACGCCGGCGCCCTCGTCCGCGCCGACGCCGGTCCCGGCCGCCGTCGCGCCCGTGCTGGGCGAGTCGATGGGCCTCAAGCCGGCCGGTGGCACCGTGCAGGTCCGCCTGCCGCAGTCCAGCGGCTTCGTGTCGCTTGCCGCGGCCGGCTCCATCCCGTCGGGCGCCGTCGTCGACGCGCGCGCCGGCACCGTCGTGCTGCGCACCGCCGTCGACGCCAACGGCCGGACCCGGGCCGCGACGATCCGCGGCGCCGTCTTCGAGATCCGCCAGTCGGCGACTGGGAAGGGCATGACCGACCTCGTCCTGCGCGACGGCCGCCCGCAGGGCTGCCCCGGCTCCGCCCGCGCCTCCGCGGCTCTCGCCCGGCTCTCGCGCGGCGTGACGACGAAGGCCAAGCCGAGCTCCGGCGGGCTCTGGGCGCGGGACCGCCACGGGCGCTTCCGCACCCGCGGGCGCAACAGCGTCGCGACGGTCCGCGGCACGCGCTGGGTGACACGCGAGACCTGCGCGGGTACGCTCACCCGAGTGATGGACGGCGCAGTGGACGTGTTCGACCTGCGCGCCCACCGCACCGTCCGCGTCAGCGCCGGCCACAGCTACCTCGCCCGCACGTCCAGCTGACGGTCGCGTCGCGTTCGTACCCTGTCCGGCGACTCAAGGTCCGCGGCTCACCAACCGATGAAGACTCTCGTGCATACGCTTTTCCGTCCGCTCCTCGGTCCGGCGGCTGCGCTGGCCCTCTGTCTGAGCGCGCTTGCGCCCGCCGCCGCCTCGGCCGACGAGCAGGCCGCTGTCCGGACGAGCCCCGCGACCGCGGTGACGGACTCCTCGGCGACCCTGAACGGCGTCGTCGGGCCGCAGCGCGGCCTGACCGACTACACGTTCCAGTACGGAGTGACGACGCGCTACGAGCAGCCCCACACACCGGTCAGCCCGCTTCCGCCGCCCAACAACGGCCCGCGTCCGGTCTCGGCGACGGTCAGCGGCCTCACGCCGGGGACGCTCTACCACTATCGCCTCCTCTCCGGCAACACCCCCTTCTTCATCGCCGGAAACGACCAGACCTTCACGACGGCCCCGGCCCCTGCGGCGCTGAGCGCCCCGGTCGCGCCCGTCCCCGTGGCCTCGGCGGTGCCGCCGCTCGCGGCGACGCCGACGCCGACTCTCGGCAAGTCGGTTGTCGTCGCGCCGGTCAGCGGGACCGTGACGGTCAAGGCGCCCGGCGCCGCGGGCTACAGCGTCCTCGGGGCCGGCGGCGCGGTGCCGGTCGGCTCCACCGTCGACACGCGGGCCGGCGAGGTCCAGCTCACCACCGCGCTGCCGGGCGGCAAGACGCAGGCGGCGCAGTTCCACGGCGGCGTCTTCCGGGTGCGTCAGAGCACCGCGGGCGGCGGCACGACCGACATCGACCTGCGCGGCCCGGCGCTTCAGTGCGCAAAGGGCGGCAAGGCCCGTGCGAGCGCCGCCGCCGCGAAGCGCAAGCCGGCCAAGCGCAAGCTTTGGGGCCGGGACAAGGGCGGGCGCTACCGCACGCACGGCGCCAACAGCGTCGCCACCGTCCGCGGCACGAAATGGGTCACCACCGACACCTGCGCCGGCACCCGCACGACCGTGACCGAGGGCGCCGTGTCGGTTCGCGACCTGCGGCGCAAGCGCTCGGTCCTCGTCCGCGCGGGTCACAGCTACGTCGCGCGCCCGCGCTAGTTCCCCCATGCCGCCGCCCCTCCATCGGCTTCTCGACGCCGGCCGGGCGCACGGCTCGCACGTCGTGCCCGTCCTCGTCGCGGGCGTGCTGGCCGCCGTGGTGGGCCTCACCGCCCAGCTCACGCACCTGCTGCCGGGCGTCCAGAGCGACTCGGTCGCCCTGCGCTTCCAGGCGCGTCAGGCGATCACGCCGAACGACGTCGTCGTCGTCGGCGTCGACGACGTGACGTTCTCGGACCTCCACCAGCAGTGGCCGTTCCCGCGCCGGATGCACGCCCGCGCGATCGACCGGCTGCGCATCGCCGGCGCCCGCACGATCGTCTACGACGTCCAGTTCACCGAGCCGACCAACGCGCGCGACGACGTCGCGCTGTACGAGGCGGTGCGCCGCGCGGGCAACGTCGTGCTCGCGACGAGCGAGACCGACGGGCGGGGGCGCACGAACGTCCTCGGCGGCGACACGAACCTCGCGGCCGCCCACGCCGTCGCCGCGGCGAGCAACCTGCCGACCGGCCCCGGCGGCGTCTTCCAGCGCTTCACGCACTCCGCCCTCGGGATCGACACGCTCGCCGTCGCGGCGGCCAAGCGCTCCGGCGGCCCGCCCCTGCCCGCGTCGGACTTCGAGCCCGGCGGCGCCTGGATCGACTACCGCGGCGGCCCGGGGACGATTCGCACGGTCTCGTTCTCCGACCTGTACCGCGGGAAGGTCGACCAGCGCGTCTTCCAGGGCAAGATCGTCGTCGTCGGCGCAACCGCGCCCGCATTGCAGGATGTCCACGCGACCCCCGCGGCCGCGCACTCGGTGATGTCCGGCGCGGAGATCCAGGCGAACGCGATCTGGACGGCGACGCACGACCTGCCGCTGCGCAGCGCGCCGCTCTGGTTCGACCTGCTCGCGATCATCCTGCTCGCCATGGCGCCGGCCCTCGCCGGCCTGCGCGCCCGGCCGCTGGCCGTCGGCCTCGTCGCGCCGCTCGTCGGTGTCGGGTGGATCGCGGCGTCGCAACTCGCGTTCGGCGGGGGCTGGCTCGTCGCAGTCGTCTGGCCGCTCGGCGCGCTGCTGAT
>JAXDHL010000377.1:0-6257 GCA_034664525.1 Solirubrobacteraceae bacterium | reverse complement strand
GGATCGCCACCGCGCTCGTGCTCGTGCGCGGCCGCTTCCCGGGCAAGCGGCTGCTGGACACGCTGATCGACCTGCCGTTCGCGGTCTCGCCGGTCGTGATCGGGCTCGCCCTGCTGCTGCTCTACGGGCGCGACGGCTGGTTCGGCTCGGTCCTGCTGGACCACGGGATCCGGGTGCTGTTCTCGGTGCCGGGCATCGTGCTGGCCACGGTCTTCGTCTCGCTGCCGTTCGTCGCCCGCGAGGTGGCGCCGGTACTGCGCGAGATCGGCGACGAGCAGGAGCAGGCGGCGACGACGCTCGGCGCCTCGGCTTGGCAGACCTTCCGGCGCGTCACGCTGCCGGCGATCCGCTGGGGCGTCGCCTACGGCGTCGTGCTGTCGGTCGCGCGTGCGATCGGCGAGTTCGGCGCGGTCAGCATCGTGAGCGGCAAGATCGCCGGCGAGACCCAGACGCTGACCATCCTCGTCGAGCAGCGCTACGGCAACTTCGACGTCGCCGGCGCGTACGCCGCGTCCGCCCTGCTGGCGCTGATCGCCCTGCTGACCTTGCTGGGTATGACCCTTGTCAGTTCACGGAGGACCCACGGATGATCCATGTCCAGCACGTCACCAAGCGGTTCGGCGACTTCGCCGCCCTCGACGACGTCTCGCTCGAGGTGGCCGACGGCTCGCTGACCGCGCTGCTGGGGCCGTCGGGCTCGGGCAAGTCGACGCTGCTGCGCGTGATCGCCGGCCTCGAGCAGCCCGACGTGGGGGAGGTCGTGATCGCCGACGAGCCGGCGACGCACGTGCCGGCGCGCAAGCGCGACATCGGCTTCGTGTTCCAGCACTACGCCGCGTTCAAGCACATGACCGTGCGCGACAACGTGGCGTTCGGGCTCACGATCCGCAAGCGGCCGAAGGCCGAGATCACCAAGCGCGTCGACGAGCTGCTCGAGCTGGTCGGCCTGGGCGGCTACCACCGGCGCTACCCGAGCCAGCTCTCCGGCGGTCAGCGCCAGCGCATGGCGCTCGCCCGCGCGCTCGCGGTGCAGCCCCGCGTGCTGCTGCTCGACGAGCCGTTCGGCGCCCTCGACGCCAACGTGCGCGCCGACCTGCGGGCGTGGCTGCGACGGCTGCACGACGAGATCCACGTCACCACGGTGCTCGTCACCCATGACCAGGAGGAGGCGATGGAGGTCGCCGACCACCTGACCGTCCTCAAGGACGGCCGGATCGAGCAGTCCGGCTCGCCGCGCGCGCTCTACGAGGCGCCCGCGAACGAGTTCGTGATGGGCTTCCTCGGGCCGGTCAGCCGGGTCGACGGCCATCTCGTGCGCCCGCACGACCTCACGCTCGCCGACCAGCCGATCGACGGCGGCGACGAGGCGATGGTCTCGCGCGTGCTGCACCTCGGGTTCGAGGTGCGGGTGGAGCTGACGCTGCGCTCCGGCGAGGATGTGACCGCGCAGATCACGCGCGCGGAGGCCGACGCGCTCGAGCTGGCCGAGGGCGACATCGTGTGGGTGCGAACGCCGCGCCCCGAGTCGGCGCCTATCGGGTGACCCAGGCCTCGGGGTCGTCCGCGAGCCGGATCACCGGCTCGGGCAGGCGCCCCGCGGCCAGGTCGGCGACCGTGACCTGCTCGACGACCTCGCGCAGGTTGTGGCGGACGGCGATCCAGACGCGCTGGAGCTGCTCGGCGGCGCCGGTGTAGTCGACCTCCTCCGGGCGCTGGCCGCGCACGGTCGCCAGCGGCCCGTCGACCGCGCGCATGATGTCGGCGACGGAGATGTCCTCGGCCGGTTTGGCCAGCCAGTAGCCGCCCTCGGAGCCGCGCTGGGAGCGGATCAGCCCGTTCTGGCGCAGGTCGGAGAGGATGTTCTCGAGGAACTTCGGCGGGATGCCCTGGGCGGTCGCCAGGCGGTCGCCCTTGACCGGGCCGCCGCCCGCGGCGGCGAGCTCGGCGGCGGCGCGGAGCGCGTAGTCGGCCTTGGCGGAGATGCGCACGTGGGTGCAGGCTACTTCGCCGGAACGGGGGTTCCTGCCGGGTGCGCCGCCGCCCAGGCCGCGATCCGCTCCGAGCCCGAGATCGTCGAGCCGTCGTCGAGCACCATCGCCGGCACCCAGGTCTGCCCGGTGAGGCGCTTCACCTCGGCGCGCCGCGGCCCGTTCAGGACGTCGGGCAGCGCGCCGAAGCCGTACGAGCGGACCACCTCCGGGTCGTGGCCGGCGTCGCGCAGCGCACGATCGGCGTTGGCGCACGGGTGCCCGCCGGGGCGGGGGGTCGGGAACGTGCCGTAGCAGACATAGAGCTTCACGCCAGGAACCCTCCCATGTCCGGCCGCGCGACGGCGGTGATCCAATCGGGAACCCTCGCGCGCAATGCACCCAGTGGCCGCGGAACCCCGCGCGTCGCGGAGAGACCACAACCACGGAGGTGCGACTTCATGTCGCTGTTCCCCATCGAGTCCGTCGACACCGACGGCGCGATCCGAGACGCCGAGGCGGCCGTCGCCGGCGATACCCGCGCCGCGTTCTTCCGCAAGGCCGCGATCGGCGGCGGTGCCGTCCTCGGCTCGTCGGCGATCATGGGCATGCTGCCGGAGCTCGCCTCCGCCAAGCCGTCCAAGAAGCAGGACCTCGCGATCCTGAACTTCGCCCTCACCCTCGAGTACCTCGAGAGCGCGTTCTACGACGAGGCCGTCGCGTCCGGCAAGCTCAGCGGGGAGCCGCTGGCGTTCGCCAAGCTCGTCGCCATCCACGAGGCCGCGCACGTCAAGGCGCTGAAGGCCACCATCAAGGGGCTCCACGGCAAGCCGGTCGCCAGGCCGACGTTCGACTTCAAGGGCACGACCCAGGACCAGTCGAAGTTCATCGGCACGGCGTTCGTGCTCGAGAACACCGGCGTCCATGCCTACCTGGGGCAGGCCGGCAACCTCAAGAGCAAGGCGCTGCTCGCGGCCGCCGCGTCGATCGTCACGATCGAGGCGCGTCACGCGTCCGCGATCGCCCTCATCCAGGCGGCCAACCCGTACGCCGACGCGTCCGCCGGCTCGATCACGCCGGACGGCGCGTTCGACATCGCGTACTCGAAGAGCAAGATCCTGAAGGCCGTCGGCGCCACGGGCTTCATCACCGGCTGACCCTCCCGGCCCCGCGCCGCTGCGGTGCGGGGCCGGGATTTCCCCACGACTGCAAGGAGCCACACCATGATGTCCGGAATCGGCGTCCCAGAGATCCTCATCGTCCTCGTCATCGCCCTGATCGTCCTGGGCCCCAAGCGCCTGCCCGACGCCGGCAAGTCGCTCGGCCGCGGCCTGCGGGAGTTCAAGGGCGCGATCGGCGGCGCGGTCGGCGACCACGCCGACGACGAGGCGGCCGCCCCGGCGGCCGTCCCGGCGCGGATCGAGGCCTAGCGGCTATGCGAGCGCGTCGCGGGCGACCGTGATCGTCCGCCACGCGCCGAGATCCACCGGCGCGTCGGCCAGCAGGCAGAACTCGGGCGTCGGCCCGAGCGTCAGCTGCCGCTGCCACAGGCTCGCGTCGCGGCCGCGCAGGTGGCCGTCCAGCGCTTCGCCGACCTCGGCGTGGGGCATGCCGTCGGGCTTGTGGAACCAGGTCGCGTGGGCGCCGTCCGGCTGCGGCGCGCCCAGCATGCGGCGATACACGCCGGCGACGCCGGCCCCGGTCTCCGCCGCGACCGCGTCGTGGGGTGTGCGGCGCGCGCCCTGCACGGCGGCGTCGTTGAGCCGGCCGAGCGCCGCCCAGTCGTCGACGAGGTACCAGTCCTCGTAGCCGGGGCCGTCGAGCCACGGCGCGCCCTCCACACGCGCGCGCAGCGACTCGCGGAAGCCGTCCGGCGGATGCGCGGCCAGCGCCTGGTGGAACGCGGCCAGCCCGGCCTCGTAGTGCGCGGGGGCGACGTGCGGGCGCGGCCGGTGCCAGAAGACGTACGCGAGCACGCGGCGCGTCAGGCCGCGCGGCGGCGGTGCGCGGCGAAGCGCACGCCCGGGCGCCGGCGCCCCTCGGCCGGGCAGCGGCGGCGGCGGCCGAGGGCGCGGGCGGCGGGGATGGGGAGGAGGGCTCCGGTGCGGAAGGCGGCGACGGCGTCCAGCGCGTCCTCGACGCCGTCGGCGACGTGCTGGACGATGCCCAGCGGGTCGACGAGCACCGCCGCGTGCATCTGCAGCGCGCCATCCGCGACCACCGGGGCCACGGCTTCGGCGGCAAGGCGGGCGCGGTGCTCGTCGACCATGGGACGGTCGGCGCGCGCCAGGAGGAGGAGGGTCCAGCGCGCGCCGGCGACCGGCACCGCGTGGGGACCGGGAACGGCCTCGCCGGCACCCCACCCATGCACGACGAGCGGGGGGAGGAGCGTGCCGGGGGCCGGGGGTTCCACGAAGCGGTGCACGATGGGGTGAACCTACGCCCGTGGTGGACCCCCCGTCGTCATCCGACGGACGGATCTGGGGGTCCTCCTCGCGGCGGATATCGTCGGTTGGGTGTCGTCCTGGCTCGCCGCCCTGCTCGTCGCGATCGCGCTCTACGCGATGGTCCTGGGCGCGCTTGTCGCGCTGGGGCGGCGCGAGCATGCGCGCGCCTGGGTACGGCTCGTGCCGGACTGCCTGGTGCTCACGCGGCGGCTGATCGGCGACCCGCGGGTGCCACGCTCGCGCAAGCTGGCGCTCGGCCTGCTGGCCGCGTACCTGGCGATGCCGTTCGACCTCGTCCCGGACTTCGTCCCGATCGCCGGCGTGCTCGACGACGCGGTGCTGGCCGCGCTGGTGCTGCGCTCCGTCGTGCGCGGCGCCGGAACGGACGTGCTGCGCGAGCACTGGCCCGGGCCGGCGACGACGCTGGCGGTCCTCCAGCGGCTCGCCGGCGGGTGAGCTCGCGCTACTTGGCCGCGAGCACGTCCACCTGCTCGATGTTGGGCGCCGCCGCGAGGAGCTCCGCGTGCTCGCCGAGCGCCTGCGCCACCGCGCCGCCGAGGTGTGCCTGGCGGCCGTCCTCGCCCTCGAACGCGTCGAAGATGCCGAACGTCGTCGGGCCGAACCTCATTGCGTACCAGACGGTCGTGCCCGGCTCCTGCTCGACGAGGTCCCGGGCCGAGGTGAGCAGGGCCTGGAGGTCGTCGGCGCGGCCGTCGGCCGCCTCGAGGCGGACGAAGAGCCCGTACTTGACCATGGTGTTCGCTCCATTCGTTGGGGGGTAGGTCGTCCCGCGGAGCTTCGCTCAGGAGACCGCGGCGATGTAGCGATCGGCGGAGCGCAGGGTCTTCGCCTTCGCGTCGCCGTCGACGATCCGGCCCCACCACGCGCCGTGGATGCGGTCGAAGGTCAACGTCTCGATCACCGCGCGCATGCGCGCGATCTCGCCCGCGGGGAGCGGGATCAGGTTCGGGTAGCTGTACATGAAGCTCACCCAGTCCCGGTCCGGGATCACCTGCACGATGTCGCCCGACAGCAGCGCGCCGCGGCCCTCGGCCCCGGAGTGCCACAGGCACACGGTGCCGCCCGCGAAGTGGCCGCCGAGGCGGATCAGCTCGAGGTCGCCGTCGACCTCCAAGCGCTCGCCCGACCACAGCTCGATCCGGTCGTCGGGGCGCATGATCCAGTCGCGGTCGTCCTCGTGGAGCAGGATCCGCGCGTCCAGGCGCCGCGCCCACTCGACCATGCCCGTGTAGTAGTGCGGGTGGCTGATCGCGATCGTCTCGACCCCGATGCCGGCGACGCGCTGCGCGGTGCGCTGGTCGAGCAGCGGCAGGCAGTCCCACATCAACCCGCCGGTCACCAGGGCGCGCTGGCCGATCGCGAAGTGCGGATCGATGCCGACGCCGGTCAGCCCGGGCTCCTCCTCGGCGATCCGGTGCTCGTGCGTGGTCGCCAGCTCCGCGTGCGTCGTCCAGCGCTGACCGTCGGGGCCGACGTACTGGCGCTCGTCGTCGCACACCGGGCAGTTCGGCGGCGGCGTCTCCGAGGGGGTGAACTGCGCGCCGCAGGTCGCGCACACGAAGGCCTCCATGATCTCGCGACCCTATCGACACGAGGTCGTGACGATCGCGCGGTGATCCGGAGCGCCCGCCACCGGGCCGCCAGCCGCTCGAACCCGCGAAGAGTCGAGGCGCGCACGGCGGCGGCGCTGACCCTGGGCCGTCTACGCTCTGGCCCAGCACATGATCTCGACCAATCAGTTCAAGAACGGCAACCACATCGACGTGGAGGGGACGATCTTCAAGATCGTCGAGTTCCAGCACGTCAAGCCGGGCAAGGGCGG
>JAXDHL010000376.1:0-5798 GCA_034664525.1 Solirubrobacteraceae bacterium | reverse complement strand
CAGCCGCACCAGCGCGACGCCGCCGCCGAACGCGGCCAGGTAGGCGAACGTCCGGTTCGTCTCCAGCCACGACGTCCCGGGGTCGACCGACCACACGATCGAGAACGCCGTCACGAGCGCCAGCACCCCGAACAGCCCGAGCGCCCAGCCGCCGTCGAGCGGCGCGATGCGGGCGTGCCGGCCGGGGCTCGCCAGCGCGGTGGCGCCGAGCAGCCCGCCGCCGGCGACGAGCAGGACCTCGGCGTAGGTGTTCGGCTCGTTGGCGACCCCGCCCTGGGCGTAGAACGCCAGCGCCGCGAGCACGAACGCGACGCCGGCGGTGACCCCGAGCTCCGGCGTCAGGCGGTCGGTGAGCGCCGCGGGCAGCGCCGGGCGGCGGCGCCAGGCCGGCCGGAAGCGCACGCGCCCGGCGAGCGAGCTCACGGCCTGAAGCGGCCGATCAGCGCGGGAATGCCCTTGCGGACCGCGGGGATCGTCAGCGCGCCGCCGGCGAAGGCGAGCAGCACGAGCGCCATCGCCAGCGTGCCCGGGATGCCGTTGCGCGTCGCGCCGGTGCGCAGGCCGGCCGCGCCCGGCACGATGCTCTGGCCGCTGATCTTCACGGGCTGCCGGCCGGCCTTGGCCGCGTCGGCGAGCGCCTGCTGGTCCTGCGGTGTCGAGGGCGTGATCAGCGCCCCGGAGCCGTTGCCGCCCGCGGCCCCCGCCGCCGTCGTGCCGGCGCCCGCCCCGCTGCCCGCCCCGGAGCCGCCGGTCGGTGTTTCGGCGCGGCGCAGCACGTCGGCGCAGTCGGTGTACTCGGCGACATCGGACGGGAGGTGCTGGCGCGCGTCGCGCAGGGCGGAGGGCGAGTACTTGCCCTGCAGCACGCCGTCGTCGGCGCAGTCCTTGATGATCTTGTTGCGCGTCGAGGCCTGGGCCGGCGCGGCGAAGAGCGCCAGCAGGCACAGGACGGCCGTGGCGAGCCGGAACATCGGTCGGGTCACGGTAGCGGGGCCTCCGTCGGCGTCATGGGGAGCGAGCGTGAGACCCCGGCGCCCGCGAGCGCCCGCGCCACGCCCTCGGCCCACGCGGCCGGGGTATAGGGGCGTACGTCGTCGCGGGCGGCTTCGCCGAGCCGCGCGCGCAGCGCGGGGTCGTCGTGCAGGCGCCGCAGGGCGGCGCCGAGGGCCTCGGGATCGCCGGGCGGGACGACCAGGCCGTTGCGCTCGTGGCGCAGCAGCCCGCCGGCCACCGCACCGACGGCGGAGGTGGCGATCACGGGTTTGCCTTGGTGGAACGCTTCATTCACGACGAGGCCCCAGGGTTCGAGGAAGTCACGGGTGGCAACCGAGGGCACGACCACAACGTCGCTGCCCGCATAGAAGTTGCGGACCTCATCCGGGGATTTCGAGCCTAAGGAGTGAACCGCGCCGGTGGCGGAGGACGGGGCTCGGAACCGTCCTCCGCCGACCAGAACCAGCGCGGCTGCAGGTGCTCGAAGGCCCGAGGCGCGCCAGGCCGAGGTGAGCGCTGCAAGTCCCTTCTCCCCAGTCTTCCGACCAACAAACAACGCCTGGTAGGGAGATAGACGAGTTGGCGCGTTGGCGCTCTGTCCCCAGAACTCGGGGTCGACCGCCTGCGGGGCCTCGAAGATCGGGTTGCGCGCACCCTGGGATCGCACATAGGCGCTCACGTGCGGTCCGTACGTGGCGATCGCGTCGGCGTCGCGGTAGATCCGCCGCAGCGGGAGGTAGCTCAGGGCGTGCGCAGCGGTGCGCGGGTGCGCCCACAGCGTGGCCCACAGGACGAACGGCACGCCCGCGCGGCGGGCGCCGAGGTGGGCGGCCGGGAGGGCGACCCGCCCGCTGATCCCCGCCATCACGGCGCGGTGCTCCGCCGACGCCGCGAGCCGGAGGACGTCGCGCTGGGCGACGTGGATCGCCGGGAACGGCAGCTCGCCACCGGCGGTCCCGCCGCCGCCGTGGCGCACGTCGCCGCCGACCAGCGCGAAGCGCACGTCCTCGCGCTCGTGCAGCGCCGCGAACGCCGGCACGCGGTAGGGCGGGGCATGGTTGGTGACGAACAGGATGGGCCGCTCGTCGGTCAGTGCAGCGCCTCCTCGTAGAGCCGCACGGTCGTCGCGCCGCAGCGCTCCCAGGTGAAGTGCCCGAGCACGGTCGCGCGGGCCCGCTCGCCGGTGCGGCGGCGCTCGCGCTCGTCGCCGACCACCTCCTCGATGCGGCTCGCCAGCCGCTCGGGATCGCCGGGCGGCACGAGCAGCATGCCGCCGCCGAGTCGGCTGATCTCCTCGGGGCCGGGCTCGTGCACGCAGCCGATCGCCGGGACGCCGCCGGCCATCGCCTCGATGTAGGCGACCCCGAACGCCTCGTCGACGCTCGGCAGCACGAACGCCGCGCCCGACTGGGCGATCCGCACGGCCTCGTCATGCGGCAGGGCGCCGCGGAACTCGACCCGGCCGGTGAGGCCGAGCTCCTGCGTCAGCCGCTCGAGCGCCGGCCGCTCCGGGCCGTCGCCGACGACCACCCAGCGCAGCCCGGGATGCGAGTCGCGCAGCAGCCAGATCGCGCGCAGCACGTCGGCATGGCGCTTGCGCGGGACGAGATGGCCGACCGTCACGAGTCGCTCGGCGCGATGCGGCGACAAGGCCTCGGGGACGGCGGCGCCGGGATGCACGACGCGCGCGTCGCGTGCCCCGTGGTCGCGGGCGGCGGAGGCCATGTCGGTGGAGTTCGCCAGCGTGATGCGGGCTCCCTCCAGGCCGTGGCGGACCGCGCGGGCGCCGGCGGGCGAGCGGCAGGCGACGCCGAGCAGGTCGCCGCCGTGCACGGAGACCACGTAGGGGGCGCCCGGCTGGGCGCGCCGCACCGCGTCGGCGCCGGGCGCGGCGTAGTGGGCGTGGACGAGGTCGTAGTCGAAGCTTCGCTTGAGCCGGCGCAGCGCGAGCGCCAGCGACGGCGCCGCGTAAGCGCCCCAGCTCCCATAGCTGCGCGGGCGCGGCGGCGCGAGGAACGGGACGTAGGTGACGCGGAGGCCGTCCAGCTCGGCGTGCAGCGGCTGGCGCAGGGGCGCGACGAGGCGGCGCGGGTCGCGCTCTGCGAGGGCGGCCCGCGACGGCACCGGGCGGTGCAGGACGAGCACCCGGACCTCCGCGCCCGCGCGGCGCGCGGCCAGCGCTTGCCGGTGGGCCCAGATCCCCAGCACCGGGTCCGCCGCGCGGGGGTAGTACTCGGCGACCACGGCGACCTTCACGGCGCGATTATCGCCACGTCGGATGGGTCTCGAGCGTCTCCTGGGCCTGCTCGCGCCGCAGGTACGGGCGACCGGCCAGGAACGCGCGCGCCTCGGCCTCGGCGACCGCGCGCGGGTAGTCGCCGGCGACCGGGCGCGTGTGGCGCACCGGGGTGGCGTCGATGACGCCGACGCCCCAGCCGTGCTGGGCGGCGACGGCGCCCCAGTGGGCGTCCAGGCCCCAGCCCATCTCCAGGTCGGGGAACGGCAGCAGGACGTCGAACGCGCGGGCGTGGATCGCGGTCACCGGTCCGATCTCGACGAAGCGCGTGCGGCGGGCGACCGCACCCGCGCGCCGGCGGGTGACGCGCCAGGCGGCATTGGACCACCACTTGTGCGCCGGCTGGGCGAGCGTGAAGCCGAACCGCTCGCACAGGAACACGAACGGGTCGAGGAACTGCTGCGGCAGGACGACGTCGTCGTCGAACAGCAGCAGCCAGTCGTGGCCGTCGGGCGGGTTGGCCGCGAGCGCCGCGTTGAGGTTCGCCCACTTGCCGCGGCCGGGCTGGGCGGCCGCGAGCCGGACGTCGACCTCGTGAACCTGCGTGCGCTCCAGCTCGCGGGCGGCGGCCGCGCTGGCGCCGGCGTGCTCGGGCCGGGCGATGCTGACCGCCAGCACGCGCCGCGGCGCGCTCCGGCGGGCGGCGCGCAGGAGCGCGATCCGGCGCGGGAGCGTCGCCGTGTCGGCGGCCAGGTCGCGGGCGATGCCGGTCAGCGCGCTGCGGCGGTTGAGCGTGCCCGACTCGCCGGACGCGAAGTCGAGCGGGACGGCGGGGACGGCGGCCGCGCTCCGGTGCGTCGGTCGCAGCGCCTCCCGCAGGCGCCCGGCCGAATGTGCCGCCATCACGATCCCGTTGCCGCAGCGGCGCCGGCCGGTGTGCCAGACGCAGCCGGCCAGCACGCGCAGCTCGGCGGCCGCCGCGGGCGCGGAGCCCTTGGCGCGGTCCCAGCGGCGCGATGCCCGGCCGCGGTGGTAGGCGGCGGTGGCGAGCTTGCCCAGGCGGGCGTCCTCCGGCGTGCGCCGGTGGTCGACCCCGGCGGCGGCGACGTAGCGCACGCGCCCGCCCGCGGCGCGCAGCCGGCGCTGCCAGTCCTCCTCGTCGCCGGCCCAGTTCAGCGCCGGGTCGAAACCGCCGATGCGCTCGACCGCCGACCGCCGCAGGGCCAGGTTCGCCCCCCACACGAACTCGGCGTCCCGGTCGGTCGCGCCGAGGTCGAGCGTCGTCACCGGCAGCGGCTCGCGCCCGCACGCGTGCAGGTTCGTGCCCTCCAGGCGGGCGCGGATCGGGCCGCCGAACGCCTCGTGGCCCGGGTTGTCCTCCACGCCGCGCAGCAGCGCGTCGAGCCAGCCGGGCCAGACCTCGACGTCGTCGTCGAGCAGCACGATCAGGTCTGAGCGCGCTGCCTCGAGCCCGGTGTTGCGGGCCTGGTTGATGCCGAGCGGCCGCCCGTGGGCGAGGTAGCGGGCGCCGTGCGCCTGGGCCAGCGCATGTGTCCGCGGATCCTCCGGATCGTCCTCGACCACGATGATCTCGGCCCGGTGCGCGTGCGCCTGATCGACCACGGACGCCAGCGCCACCGCGAGGTAGTCGCGGCGGTCGCGGGTCGGGAAGATGACCGAGGCGGACGGGAGCATGGCGCGTCCGTAGGCTACGGGCCGGTCGCCGCGTGATCCTGCTGCTGCACAACCGGTACCGCACGCCCGGCGGCGAGGAGCGCGCGGTCGCCGACCTGGCCTGGCTGATTCCGCGCGAGCTCGGGGAGGACGCCGTGGTGCTCGAGCGCGACTCCGCGTCGATGCCGGCGCGCGACGCCGCGCTCGGCCTGCTCCGCGGCGGCCTGCGGCCGGACGAGGTGGCGGCCGCGGTGCGCCGGACGGGCGCGCGGGTCGTGCACGCCCACAACGTCAACCCGGCGTTCGGCTGGCGCGCGCTGGCGGCGGCGCGCGAGGCGGGGGCGCGGGTCGTCCTGCACCTGCACAACTACCGGCTCGTGTGCGCGAACGGGATCTGCTTCACCGGCGGGGCGGACTGCACGCGCTGCCACGGCCGCTGGACGGCGCCGGGCGTGGCGCTCAACTGCCGCGGCGGCTCGCGGGCGGAGGCGGCGGTCTACGGCGCCGCGCTGGCCGCCTGGCAGCAGCGGTTGGCGGCGAGCGTCGACCACTTCGTCGTGCCGAGCGCGTTCGCGCTCGAGCGCCTGCGCACGCTCGGCGCGCCCGTCGGCAACCGCGTGACCGTCGTGCCGTCCGTCCAGCGCACGTTCGCCGAGACCTCATCCGCCGGCACGGGCGCGTTCGTCCTGTTCGCCGGCCGGGTCGCCGCCGAGAAGGGCGTGTGGGACGCGGTCGCGGCCTGCCGGGCGGCGGATCTGCCGCTCGTCGTCGCCGGCGACGGGCCCGAGCTCGAGGCGCTGCGCGGCACCGCCGGCGTGGACGTCCGCGGCCGCGTCGAGCCGGCGGCGCTGGCCGAGCTGCGCGCGCGGGCGGGCGCCGCGATCGTCCCGAGCCG
>JAXDHL010000375.1:0-3067 GCA_034664525.1 Solirubrobacteraceae bacterium | reverse complement strand
ATCCCCCGCTCGTCCTGCGGCATGCCGTCGTAGCGCAGGAACATCACGCCCCGCTCGCTCAGCGCGTCGACGGCCTTCTCGATGTCATCGACCGGGAAGTTCAGGATCGTGTACTCCGCCGGCGTGTGGCCCGGCTTGGGGTACGCGAGCGTCGGCCGGGAGCCGCCGTCGAGCTGGAGCGTGAGCAGGCCGTGGTCGACGGACGTCTCGATGCCGAGCGTCTCGCCGTAGAAGCGCTGAGCCGCCGGGACGTCGTCGACGGCGAAGCCGCTGAAGGCCTTGGTGGTGGCGAACATGGTGCTAGGGACCGTATGCGGGGTGCGGACTCATCGCTTCGTCCCGATTTCACGCCGAGACGGCTGGGCTGGGCAGGTTGGGGGGAGCCATTGGCGGCTCGAGGGGGCTATGACCCCCGCGAGGCGCCATCGCCTCCGTCGGTTGGCGCGTAGGCGTTCGCTGAGCCTGATCCAGGCTTGGTGGGGTCCGCTCCCGCCGGCGCAGCGGGCGCGCAACCGATCGGGTCAGCGCCGACTAGTGTCCGCCCGCGTGGCGACCGTCGAGCTCACCGGCACCGGATTGACCCCGGAGGACGTGCTCGCGGTCGCCCGCGACGGGGCCACGGTGATGCTGGCCGGCAGCGCGCGCGAGGCGATGCGGGCGAGCGCCGGGGTGGTCGCCGAGCTGGCCGCGACGGACACGCCCGCGTACGGCGTGACGACGGGCTTCGGCTCGCTCGCCAACACCTCGATCCCGCATGACCGGCGCGAGGAGCTGCAGCGTGCGCTCGTGCGCTCGCACGCCACCGGGATGGGGCCGGCGATCGAGCGCGACGCGGTCCGGGCGATGCTGCTGCTGCGGGCGCGCACGCTGGCGATGGGCCGCTCCGGTGCGCGGCCCGAGCTGCCGGAGACGATGCTGGCCCTGCTCAACGCGGGCATCACTCCGGTGGTCCACGAGCACGGCTCGCTCGGCGCGAGCGGGGACCTCGCGCCGCTCGCCCACTGTGCGATGGTGCTGCTCGGCGAGGGGCTGGTGACCGACGCGAACGGGACGCTGCGCGAGAGCGGCGAGGCGCTGGCGGAGGCGGGGATCGCGCCGTTGACGCTCACGGCCAAGGAGGGGCTCGCGCTCACCAACGGCACCGACGGGATGCTCGGGATGCTGCTGCTCGCGATCCACGACCTGACCGTCCTGCTGCGCGCCGCCGACGTCACGGCGGCGATGACGGTCGAGGCCCTGCTCGGCACCGACCGCGCGTTCGCCGAGGACCTGATCGCGCTGCGCCCGCAGCCCGGGCAGGCCCTGAGCGCGGCCAACCTGCGGGCGCTGCTGGCCGGCTCGCCGATCGTGGCCTCCCACCGCGAGGACGACCCGCGCGTGCAGGACGCGTACTCGCTGCGCTGCACGCCGCAGGTCCACGGCGCTGCGCGCGACACGCTGCGCCACGCGTCCGCCGTCGCCGCCGCCGAGCTGGTGTCGGCGATCGACAACCCGATGGTCCTGCCCGACGGCCGCGTCGAGTCGTGCGGCAACTTCCACGGCGCGCCCGTCGGCTTCGCGTGCGACTTCCTGGCGATCGCGGCCGCCGAGGTCGGCGCGATCGCCGAGCGCCGCACCGACCGGCTGCTGGACCCGGCCCGCTCCTACGGGCTGCCGCCGTTCCTGACGCCCGACGCCGGCGTGAACTCCGGGCTGATGCTGACCCAGTACACGCAGGCGGCGATGGTGGCCGAGAACCGCCGCCTGGCCGCGCCCGCCAGCGTCGACTCGCTGCCCACCAGCGCGATGCAGGAGGACCACGTGTCGATGGGCTGGGGCGCGGCACGCAAGCTGCGGGCGGTGACCGCCAACCTGGCGCGCATCCTCGGCGTCGAGCTGATGTGCGCCGGCCACGGGCTCGATCTGCGCGCGCCGCTCGCTCCCGGCCCCGGCACGGGCGCCGCGCTGCGCCGGCTGCGCGAGGACGTGGCCGGCCCGGGGCCCGACCGCTTCCTCGCGCCCGACCTGGCGGCGGCCGAGGAGCTCACCCTGTCCGGCGCGCTGCTCGCCGCCGTCGAACCCGCCATCGGAGGACCGCTCGCATGACCGAACTGCGATGCCGCGGCTGGCAGCAGGAAGCCGCCCTGCGCATGCTCGAGAACAACCTGCATCCCGACGTCGCCGAGCGGCCCGAGGACCTCGTGGTCTACGGCGGGATCGGCAAGGCGGCGCGCTCGCACGAGGCGCTCGAGGCGATCAAGCGCGAGCTCATGCAGCTGTCGGACACCGAGACGCTGCTCGTCCAGTCGGGCAAGCCGGTGGCGGTGTTCGAGACCCACGAGGCCGCGCCGCGCGTGCTGATCGCCAACTCGAACCTCGTCGGGCAGTGGGCGACCTGGGAGCACTTCCGCGAGCTCGACGCCGCCGGGCTGATGATGTACGGCCAGATGACCGCCGGGTCCTGGATCTACATCGGGACCCAGGGGATCCTCCAGGGCACCTACGAGACGTTCGCCGCGGTGGCCGCCAAGCGCTTCGGCGGGACGCTCGCCGGGCGGCTGGTGGTGACCGCCGGCCTGGGCGGGATGGGCGGCGCGCAGCCGCTGGCGGTGACGATGCTCGACGGCGCGGCGCTGTGCGTCGAGGTCGACCGCACCCGCATCGAGCGCCGTCTCGAGACCGGCTACCTCGACGAGCGGGCCGCCGACCTCGACGACGCGCTCGAACGCCTGCAGGCGGCGACCGCCGACGGCCGGCCGCTGTCGATCGGCCTGCTCGCCAACGCCGCCGACGTGCTGCCCGAGCTCGTCCGCCGCGGCGTCCCCATCGACGTCGTCACCGACCAGACCTCGGCCCACGATCCGCTCAACGGCTACCTGCCGGCGGGACTGACGCCCGAGCAGGGGGACGCGCTGCGGCGAGCGGACCCGGACGAGTACCTGCGGCTCGTGGGGCGCAGCGTGCTCGGCCACGTCGGCGCGATGCGCGAGCTGTTTCATCGCGGCGCCGAGGTCTTCGACTACGGCAACGCGCTGCGCGGGCTCGCCGCCTCCCACGGCGACGAACAGGCCTTCGCCTATCCCGGCTT
>JAXDHL010000374.1:0-14368 GCA_034664525.1 Solirubrobacteraceae bacterium | reverse complement strand
TCATCGTCGTCGACGACACGGTCCCCGTCGTCGACGTCGCGCTCAAGACGGCGAAGTTCTACCGCCACGAGTCCTGCGGCAAGTGCACGCCGTGCCGCGTGGGCACCAACTGGACCGTGAAGATGCTCGATCTGATCGAGCGCGGCGAGGCCACGCCGATGGACCTCGACATCATGAGCTCGATCCAGGAGCAGATCATGGGCAACTGCCTGTGCGTGCTCGGCGACGCGATGGCCATGCCCGTCGGGTCGATGATCGACAAGTTCCGGCCCGAGTTCGAGGAGCACATCGAGCGTGCCCGCGAGCAGGCCGGGCTCGGCGTCTCGCTGCCCCAGGTCGAGCCCCAGGAGGGCGGCCCCTACCCGGCCGCCGGGGTGGCGGCCTGATGCCCAGGCCGGAGCTCCGCGAGATCAGCTTCTCGATCGACGGCCGCGAGGTGCGCGCCCCGGAGAACATCATGCTCGTCGACGGCGCCAAGTACGGCGACATCGAGATCCCGGTCTTCTGCTACGAGCCCAAGCTCGGCGCCCCGGTCGGGGCCTGCCGCATGTGCCTGGTCGAGGTCGAGGGCATCGGCAAGCTGCAGACGGCGTGCTCGACCCCGGTCAAGGACGGCATGGTCGTCCACACCCAGACCGACCGGGTGCACGAGGCGCAGCGCGCGGTCGTCGAGTTCCTGCTCATCAACCACCCGCTGGACTGCCCGGTCTGCGACAAGGGCGGCGAATGCCCGCTGCAGGACATCTCCTACGGCTGGGGCGGCGGCACGTCGCGCTTCATCGAGCCCAAGCGCCACTTCCGCAAGCCGCTCGAGCTCTCGCCGCTGGTGGCGATCGACCGCGAGCGCTGCATCCTCTGCTACCGCTGCGTGCGCTTCAGCCAGGAGATCTCCGAGGACTACCAGCTCGTCCTGCAGGAGCGCGGCGCGCACGCGTTCGTCGCCACGTTCGACGGCACCCCGTACGTGGCGCCGTTCAGCGGCAACATCACCGAGCTGTGCCCGGTGGGCGCGCTGACGTCCTCGACGTACCGCTTCCGCGCACGCCCGTGGGACATCGAGGGCGCCGGCACGGTCTGCACGCTGTGCCCGTCGCAGTGCAACGTGACCCTGACCGTCCGCGACGACCGCGTGATGCGGGTGCTCGGACGCGACAACGCCCAGGTCGACGACGGCTGGCTGTGCGACAAGGGCCGCTACGCCTTCCAGTACGCGCACGTCGACGAGCGGATCACCGAGCCGCTGGTCCGCGAGGGCGGCAAGCTGATGCCCGCCTCGTGGGAGAAGGCGCTCGCCGCCGCCGCGTCCGCGCTGAAGAAGGCGGGCGGCAAGGCCGCCGCGATCGCCGCCGGCGAGACCACCAACGAGGAGGCGTTCCTCCTGCAGCGGCTGTTCCGCGACGGGCTCGGCTCGGGCCACCTGGCCTCGTCGCCGGACGGTGAGCTGCCGGCCGACCTCGCCCGCGCGCTGGCCGCTCCGGCGCTGCAGGCGACGGTCGCGGACCTCGAGTTCGCCCACGCGGTCCTGCTGCTCGACGTCGACCCGATCGACGAGGCCACGATCTGGGACCTGCGGATCCGCAAGGGCGTGCGCCGCCACGGCGTCAAGCTGGCGGTGGCGTCCGCACGGCCGACCGCGCTGGATCCGAACGCGGCCGCGATCGTGCGCCACGCGCCGGGCTCGCTCGAGGGCCTGCTGGTCGCGCTCGACGCCGCGCTGACCGGCGACGAGGGCAACCTGTCCGGCGCCGCCACCGCCGCGGGCACCAAGGCCGCGGTCGTGCGCGACCTCGCCGCCCTGCTCACCGGCACCGGCCGCGACGTCGTGCTGGTCGCGAGCGAGCGCACCCTGACGGCACCGGGCGCGCGGGCGCTGCTGAACCTGGCGGCCCGCCTGGACATCGCCGGCCGCGACGGCGCCGGGCTGCTGATCGCCCCCGCGTCGACCAACGGCCGCGGGATCCGCGAGGCCGGCGTGCATCCGGCCATGGGGCCGGGCTATGCCGCACTCGACGCCCCGGGCCTCGACGCGCCGGGGATCGCGGGCGCGCTCGCCGGCGGCGAGCTGTCCGTCCTCTACCTGCTGCACGCCGACCCGCTGCGCGCGTATCCCGACCGCGTCGCCTGGCTCGCCGCGCTCGGCGCCGCGCAGACGGTGATCGCGCACGAGTCCGTGCTCACCGACACGATCCGCGAGTTCGCCGACGTCGTCTTCCCGGCCGAGGCGTACCCGGAGAAGGAGGGCACGCTGGTCGCGCCGGACGGCCGCGTGCAGCGCCTGCGGCCCGCGATCGGGCGCGCGACGCCGCCCGGCAAGCCGCGCGGCGCGGGCGCGCGCGCGACGTGGCAGGTGCTGTCCGAGGTCGCCGAGCACGCCGGGCTCGAGCTGGGCGAGAAGGTGATCATCGGCGCCGTGGCGTCGAAGGCGCTGTTCGACGCCGTGCCGGTCTACACCGGCCTGACGCTCGAGGCGATCGGCGGCAAGGGCATCCACTGGCCGACCTCGGCCGCCGGCCAAGCGCTCGACGCGCCGCACTGGACCCCGGTGCCGCTGTCCGTGCCCGGCGCCGCGCCCGGCGCGTCGGACGGCCGGCTGCGCCTGGGCACCTTCCGGACGCTCTGGGCCTCGAAGGAGGTCGACGTCTCGCCGAGCCTGCAGTTCGCAGTCCCGCGCCAGGTCGTCGAGCTCTCGCCGGTCGACGCCGAGCGGCTGGGCATCCGGCACGGGGAGCAGGTCGAGGTCGCCGCCGACGGCCACCGCGTCCACGTCCGCGGGCCGGCCGTCGTGCGCGCCGCGATCCCCGCGGGCTCGGTCTTCGTCGCCGAGGGCACCCATGACTCGCCCGCCAACCTCCTCAGCGACGCCCGGGTGGTCGAGGTGCGCGGCACGCGCGAGCTCGTCGGCGCGCCGACCGGCACCGGCGCCTCCGGCGAGCAGGCCGAGCAGGTGGCGGCCGGCACGCCCCAGGAGGACCCGAGCGGCGAGTCCATGGGGGTCGGCGGCGACGGCACGCTCGACGCCGAGGACGCCTCGGGCGAGGGGAGCGCGGCCTGATGGTGCTCGCGACGGTCGGCTACTTCGAGCCGTGGTGGATCCAGATCCTCAAGTCGATCGTCATCTTCGCCGTGATCCTGCAGATCCTGCCCGTGCTGATCGTCGCCGAGCGCAAGATCCTCGGCCGCTTCCAGCAGCGCTACGGCCCGAACCGCGTCGGCCCGTTCGGTCTGCTGCAGCCGCTGGCCGAGATCGTGAAGTTCGCGACCAAGGAGCCGTCGACACCGCGCACCGCGGTCAACCTGCTGTTCGCGGCCGCGCCGGCGATCGCGATCTTCACGGCGGTCTCCGCGCTCGCCGTGCTCCCGTTCGGCAACACCGTCGACATCTTCGGCACGCGGGTCGGGCTCTACGGCGTGGACTCCTCGATCGGCATCCTGTACGCGTTCGCGTTCGGGGCGATCGCGTTCTACGCGCTGATGCTCGGCGGCTGGGCGTCGGGCTCGAAGTACTCGTTCCTCGGCGCCATGCGCTCCGCCGCGCAGCTGATCTCCTACGAGGTCTCCCAGGGCCTGGCCCTGGTCGGCGTGATCATGACCGCGCAGACGCTGTCGCTGACGGAGATCGTCCAGGCCCAGCAGGGCATGTGGTACATCGTCCCGCAGATCGTCGGCTTCTTCATCTTCCTGGTCGCGAGCTTCGCGGAGACCAACCGCGCGCCGTTCGACCTCCCGGAGGCGGACGCCGAGCTCGTGCAGGGCTACATGACCGAGTACGCCGGCACGCGGATGGTCGCGTACCTGTTCGGCGAGTACCTGAACATGATCGTCGCCTCCGGGCTGATCGTGACGCTGTTCCTCGGCGGCTGGCTGCTGCCGTTCGGCATCGACCCGCCGACCTGGGTCGACCCCTTCGTCGTGCTGGGGAAGATGCTGATCCTGTTGTTCTTCTTCTTCTGGGTGCGCGCGACGCTGCCGCGGCTGCGCTACGACCAGTTGATGAGCTTCGGCTGGAAGGTGCTGCTGCCCCTGGCCACGCTCAATGCCCTCGTGACCGCGATCATCCTGGTGGTGACCGACTGATGCCTCCCTACGAGCCCGGCGACGACGTCGTTGTCGTCACGCGGCGCCCCGCGCGCGGGCCCGCGCGTGACACGTACCGCACGTTCGGCGAGACGCTGCGCGGGCTGAAGACCACGCTCGGCCGCTTCGCCGAGGGCGTGACGACGATCCAGTACCCGGAGGAGAAGACGCCGGTCTATCCGCGCTTCCGCGGGCGGCACAAGCTCCATCGCTTCGAGGACACCGGGCTGGAGAAGTGCGTCGGCTGCTCGCTGTGCGCGGCCGCGTGCCCGGCGGACTGCATCCGCGTCGTGGCGGCGGAGAACTCGCCCGACAACCGCGTGTCCGCCGGCGAGCGCTACGCGGCCGTCTACGAGATCAACCTCTCGCGCTGCATCTTCTGCGGGTACTGCGAGGCGGCGTGCCCGTTCGACGCCATCACGATGGGGCACGACTACGAGCTGTCGGACTACAACCGCTCCGACCTCATCTTCACCAAGGAGATGCTGCTCGCCGAGCCGGTCGAGCGCACGCCGCTGCGCCACTCCGGCGAGTAGTCCGGCTACGAATCGGCGAAGCGCACGGTCCCGTCGGCGTCGACGCTCAGTCCGGGATTGTGGGCGATCTCCCAGCGCACGCCGTCGGGGTCGGCGAAGTAGCCCTGGACACCGCCGAAGAACGCCGGCTGCGCCGGCTTGAGGATGCGGGCGCCGGCCCGCTCGGCGGTCGCGAGCAGCTCGGCGACCGCCTCCTCGGTGTCGACATTGCAGGCCAGCACGACGTTGTCGCCGGCCGTCACCGGCGCTCGCGAATCCTCCGCGAGCGCCTCCTGACCCCACAGCGCGAGCAGCACGCCGTGGGCGACCTGGATGAAGCAGACCTCGCCCGCGACCTCGAACGTCGGCTCCCAGCCGAGCCCCTCGACGTAGAAGCGCCGCGAGGCCTCGAGGTCGGCGGTGCCGAGCGTGACGATCGACAGCCGGCTCACTCGCGCAGCATGACGACGGCGGCGGCGAGCACGAAGGCGATCTGACCGAAGGTCGCCGCGGTGCCCAGGTTGGCGGCCCCCAGCAACTCGGCGAGCGCCGTGACGGCGACGAAGACGGCGAGCGGGATGGCGGTGGCGCGCAGCACTTGAGGCTGCATTCTGACGGGTCGGCGCTCCCGGGACCGCGTCGCGCGCTCCGGCCTCGTAGAGTTCCGCCCTCCGCATGGCCGTACTCGTCTTCTTCATCGCTGCAATCGGCGCGATCGCGGGGGCGGTGGGAACCGTTGCCCTGCGCAACCCCTTCTACTCCGTGCTGTCGCTCGTCGGGCACCTGCTGGCGCTGGCGGCGCTGTTCCTGCTGCTGCGCGCGGAGTTCGTCGCCGCCGCCCAGGTCGTCGTCTACGCCGGCGCCGTGATGGTGCTCTACGTGTTCGTCGCCGCCTACGTCGGCGGCCGCGACGTGGACCTCGCGACCGCCCCGGGCCCGGCCCTGCGCGGCACGTCGATCCTGTTCGCCAGCGCATTGCTCGCCGAGCTGCTGATCGCGATCCTCGGCAGCGGGCTGTCCGTGCTCGACGACAACGGCCGCGGGTTCTTCAAGGGCTTCGGCTCGCCGGGCGAGATCGGCAAGCTGCTGCTGACGCGCTTCCTGCTGGCGTTCGAGGTCGCCTCGTTCCTGCTGCTCGTCGCGGCGGTCGGCGCGGTCATCCTCGCCCGCCGGCGCGAGGGCCTGGAGCCGGCCGGGACGGTGTCCGTCGGCGACCTGTTCCGCGGTGAGGGCGACGGCACCGGCACGGTGGGCGACGCGCCGACCGGCTCGCAGCTCGAGGCCGGGGGGCCCGCCCACCGATGAGCATCACCTGGTACCTGATCGTCTCGGCGATCGTGTTCTGCATCGGCGCCGGCGGGATCCTCGTGCGCCGCTCGCCGCTGGTCATCCTGCTCTGCCTCGAGCTGATGCTGAACGCAGCCAACCTGGCGCTGGTCGCATTCGCGCGCGGCCACGGCAACCAGGACGGACAGGTGTTCGCGGTCATCGTCATGGTCGTCGCCGCCTGTGAGGTGGCGGTCGGTCTCGGGCTGATCGTGGCGATCTACCGGCGCAACCTGCCGATCGACGTCGACGAGTTGCGGGAGCTGCAGGGATGAGCCTGGACACGCTGGGCTGGCTGATCCTGCTGTTCCCGATCGGCGGGTTCCTGACGATCTCGCTGACCTGGAAGCTCCTGCCGTCGCGCGTCCACGGCGTGATCGGCACGCTGGCCATCGCCCTCGCGTTCGTCGCCGCGGTGCTGGCGTTCATCAAGCTGCAGGACCTCGCCCCCGACGAGCGCCGTCACGTCGCCGTCGCCTGGAACTACGCCAAGTCGGTCGGCGTGGACGGCGAGCTGTCGATCCTGCTCGACCCGCTGAGCATCTACATGGCGCTGGTCGTGAGCGGCGTGTCGGCGCTGATCCACCTCTACTCGACGGCCTACATGGCCGGCGACCGCGGCTACACGCGCTTCTTCGCGTACCTGAACTTCTTCGTGTTCAGCATGCTGCTGCTGGTCCTGGCCGGCAACTTCCTGCTGCTGATCGTCGGCTGGGCGTTCGTCGGCGCGGCGTCCTATCTGCTGATCTCGTTCTGGTACCGCCGCAAGACGGCGACCCAGGCCGGCATCAAGGCGTTCGTCATCAACGTCGTCGGCGACATCGGGCTCGTGCTCGGGACGTTCTTCATCCTCAAGCACGTCGGCACGGTCGACTTCCTGAAGGCGTTCGAGCGGGTGCCGCAGGTGTTCTCGCGCAACGAGGGCGACCTGGTGGCCGGCTGCGTGCTGCTGCTCGTCGGCGCGTTCGCGAAGTCCGCCCAGGTCCCGCTGCACACCTGGCTCCCGGACGCGATGGAGGGCCCGACCCCGGTCTCCGCCCTCATCCACGCGGCCACGATGGTGACCGCCGGCGTCTACCTGATCGCGCGCATGCACCCGCTGTTCGAGCGGGCGCCCGCCGCCGCCGACGTCGGCGCGATCGTCGGCTGCGTGACGCTGCTGATGGCCGCCACGATCGGCCTGGTGGTGACCGACCTCAAACGGGTCATCGCCTACTCGACGATGTCCCAGATCGGCTACATGATCATGGCCGTCTCGAGCGCCGCGTACGCCGCCGGCCTGTTCCACCTGATGACGCACGCGTTCTTCAAGGCGCTGCTGTTCATGGCGGCGGGCTCGGTCATCTCGGCGATGGCCGGCACGCAGGACCTCGACCGGATGGGCGGCTTCCGCAAGGCGATGCCGTTCACCTACGGCTGCTTCATCGTCGGCGGCCTGGCGCTCGCCGGCGTGTTCCCGTTCTCCGGGCTGTTCTCCAAGGACGAGATCATGGCGCTGGAGTTCGATCGCGGCGGCTGGTACGTGATCCTCGGGGTGCTCGGCTACGTCGGCTCGTTCCTGACCGCCGTCTACACGTTCCGGATGATCTTCCGCGCCTTCCACGGCGAGCCGGTGCCCGAGGCGCGCGAGCTGATGGAGGGCCACCTCGCCCACCACGAGGTGCCGACGAACCCCGCGACGGGCGAGGTCGAGGACACCGACGTCGGCTTCCCCGGACCGGAGCACCACATCGCCGAGCGCGAGGGCGCGATGAAGGGCGCGATGTCCCTGCTCGCCCTCGGGGCGATCGGGCTGGGCGTGCTCCAGGTCCCGGGCGTCACCGCCGCGGTCCACAAGTTCCTCGAGCCGACGTTCGCGGATTCGACGCTGTACCGGCGGCTCGAGCCGTCCTCGATCACCGAGTGGCTGGGACTGGGCGTCGGCACCGTGCTCGGCCTGGCCGGCATCGCGCTCGCCTACCGGCTGTGGGTCGTCGACGTCGAGGCGCCCGCCCGCATCCGCGCCCGCCTGGCCGGCCCGTACCGCCTGTTCTCGAACAAGTGGTACTTCGACGAACTGATCGACCTGATGGTCGTGCGGCCGTTCGCGTGGTTCGGGCGCTTTGCCTCCAACACGTTCGAGCGCGTGGTGGTCCAGGGGTTGCTCGTGGGCGGCACGTCGAGCGTCGTCAGCGCGGCGTCGTCGGCCGTCCGCGCCGTCCAGTCCGGCTTCCTGCGCGCCTACGCGGCGCTGCTGCTGCTCGGCCTCGCCGGCCTCGGCCTCTACTTCCTCATCTCCGCGTCATGACGATCCACCTCTCGATCCTCGTCTTCGCCCCGCTCGCGTTCGCGTTCGCCGGCACGCTGCTGCCGGGACGCCTCGCCGGCTACCTCGGGCTGGCCGGGTCGCTCGTCGCGCTCGGGCTGTCCGTCGCGATGCTGCTCGACTTCAACCAGTCGGCCGACGGGCTGCAGTACGTCACCGACGACAAGTGGATCTCGGCGCTCGGGATCCGGTGGTCGCTCGGCGTCGACGGGCTGAACCTGTGGCTGATCGGGCTGACAACCCTGGTGTTCGCGGCCTCGTCGCTGTGGATCGTGCTGCGGCCGGTCGAGCGGCCCGGGCAGTTCGCGTTCCTGATGGGCCTGGCGGAGACGGCGGTGCTCGGCGCGTTCACCGCGCAGGACCTGCTGCTGTTCGTCCTCTTCTTCGACCTGATGCTCGTCCCGTTCCTGTTCCTGATGTTCGGGTGGGGCGGCCCGGAGCGGCGGTCGGCGACGATCAAGATGATCATCTACACGCTCGTCGGGTCGCTGCTGATGCTGGCGGCCGCGGTGGCGACCGGGGTGCTGGCGGCGCAGCAGACCGACGGCGGGCTGACCTTCGCGCTGTCGGACCTGTCGAAGGTGTCGCTCGGCGCGGGCACGCAGCGGCTGCTGTTCGCCGCCTTCGCGCTCGCGTTCCTGATCAAGATGCCGGCGTTCCTCGTGCACGGCTGGATGCCCGACGCCTACCGGCAGATGCCGCTGCCGGCGCTGGCCGCCTTCTCGGCGGTGCTCTCGAAGGTCGCGGCCTACGGGTTCCTGCGCGTGGCGCTGCCGCTGTTCCCGGACGCCGCCGTGGACTTCCAGACGATCCTGATGATCCTGTCGGTCGTCGGGATCATCTACGGGTCGGCGATGGCGTTCACCGCCACGAACCTGCGGCTGATCCTCGGCTACTCGTCGCTGGCGCAGCTGTCGTTCATCACCCTGGGGATCTTCTCGCTGACCGACCAGGGCGTGCAGGGCGCGCTGATCCAGGCGGTCAACCACGGGCTCGTGGTGGCGCCGCTGTTCTTCGTCGTCCTGCTGGCGGCCGAGCGCGCCGGCGGCGCCGAGGACGTCCGTGAGCTCGGCGGGCTGGCGTTCGCGGGGCCGGTGCTGGCCTCGCTGACGCTGGTGCTCGCGCTGGCGACGCTGGCGATCCCCGGGTCGGCCAACTTCGTCGGCGAGTTCTTCATCCTGTTCGGCGCGTTCAAGGCCAAGCTCGTGCTCTCGGTCATCGCCTTCACCGGCGTCGCGATGGCCTCGGTCTACATGCTGCGGGCCTACATCCGGACGTTCCACAACCGGGTAGGCCCGGCGGTCGTCGCCGGCCGCGACATGACGCTGCGCGACGGGCTGATCCTCGTGCCGCTGGTGATCGTCATCGTGGCCTTCGCGCTCTACCCCCAGGCGGCGCTGCGCGACGGTGAGCAGGCCGTACGCGGCAAGACGCCGCTGCTGGCGAAGATCGACGCCACGCGGGGCGCCCCGCGGGCCGTGGCCAGCACGAAGGCGGCCCCATGACGCCGAAGGCCCCGTACATCGACTGGGCGGCGCTGTCGCCGTTCGTCGCCCTGGCCGCGGGCGCGATCGTGACGCTGATGGTCGGGCTGTTCCGGTCGCGCGTCGTGCGCACGTGGGTCGTGCCCGGCCTCACCGTCGTCTCGTTCGGCGCCGCGATCGGGCTCTCGGTCTGGCAGTGGGGGACCGACACCGCGGTGGTCTCCGGCGCGCTCGCGATCGACGACCTGTCGCTCGGGCTGACGATCCTGTTCTGCGCCGGCGGGATCGTCGCCACGCTGCTCGCGCTCGGCTCGGCGGCGACCGAGGACGCCGGCCACGGCGAGTTCCACTCGCTGCTGCTGTCGTCGGTCATGGGCATGGTCGTGCTCGCGGGCGCGCAGGACCTGATCTCGCTGTTCCTCGGCTTCGAGCTGCTGTCGATCCCGCTGTACGTCCTGTGTGCGAGCGAGCTGCGCCGGGCGACGTCGCTCGAGTCCGGCCTGAAGTACCTGATCGTCGGGTCGGTCGGGTCGGCGACGCTCGTCTACGGGCTGGCGTTCATCTACGGCGCGACCGGCACGACCAGCTTCGGCGCGATCGCCCGCTCGCTCGATGCGACCGGCACCAGCTCCGACGTGCTCCTGCTGACCGGCGTCGCGCTGACCCTGACCGGGCTCGCGTTCAAGGCCTCGGTGGCGCCGTTTCACCAGTGGACGCCCGATGTCTACGAGGGCGCGCCGACCGCCGTCACCGGCTTCATGGCCGTGGCCACCAAGGCGGCCGCGTTCGGCGTGATCCTGCGGTTGTTCGACGTCGCCCTGCTCCCGGCCGCGGCGACGTGGGCGCCGATCATGTCGGTGCTGGCGGTGATCACGATCATCGTCGGCAACGTCGGCGCCCTCGGCCAGTCCTCGCTGAAGCGCATGCTCGCCTACTCGTCGGTCGCCCAGGCGGGCTACATGCTGGCCGGCGTCGTCGTCACGACCTCGCTCGGCGTGGCCGCGACCGCGTTCTACCTCGCCGTGTACCTGCTGATGAACCTGGCGGCGTTCTCGGTCATCGCGGCGCGCGAGCGGGAGACCGGCCTCGGCGACGACCTGTCGTCGCTGAACGGGCTCGGCGCGTCCCGGCCGGCGCTCGCCTGGACGATGTCGATCGCGATGCTGGCGCTGGCCGGCTTCCCGGCCACCGCGGGCTTCTTCGGCAAGGTCTACCTGATCGACGCGGCGGTCAACAACGGCTACGGCTGGCTGTCGGTCGCGATCGTGCTGGGGTCCGCCATGTCGCTGGCGTACTACCTGCGCGTGGTCGCGGCGGTCTGGGTGCGCGACGAGCCGCGCCCGGCAGCGCTGACGCCGGGCGGCCAGCCGGTCATGGCGGGCGCATCCGCCGACGGGCCGCCGGTCGCGCGCGCCTCGCATCCGTTCGCGGTCTTCACGGGCGTGCTGTGCGCCGCCGCGACGATCTTCTTCGGGATCTTCCCGCAGCCGCTGTTCGACGTCGCCCAGGACGCCGGGCGCGCGCTCGCCTCGCTGCTGTAGCCCGCCGGGGGGCGAATTTCACCCACCTCATGCCTTTGGTAGGTATGAGCGGGCACCAATGGCATGAGGTGGCGCGAATCGCCGCTGCGCAGCACGGGACCTGGGCGGTTTGGCAGAGCGACGTCCACAAGGAGCTCGTGGCGCGGTGGGTGCGCAACGGCCTCCTTCACCGGCTCCATCGGGGCGTCTACGCGGTGGGACACACCGCCGTGTCGCCGCTCGGCCGGCTGATGGCCGCGGTGCTGGCGGGCGGACCCGGCGCGGTGGCGAGCCACCGGAGCGCGGCCGCCCTGCATGGCTTCCGCAAGCACGCCGGGCTCCCGGAGGTCACGGTCCCGCGCACCGGAGCGCGCCGGCGGAAGGGCATCCGCCTCCACGCCTCCACGACCCTCACCAGCCACAACAGCACGCGCGTCCACGGGATCCCGGTCACCACCCCGGCGCGCACGCTCACCGACCTCGCCGACGTGCTGAGCGACAACGACCTGGCGCGCGCCGTCTCCGCCGCGGAGCGCGCCGGCCTGATCGACCGCCACGCCCTCCAGCGCCCGAACGGGAGACGCAACCCGGTACGACGGCCGCACGTCTGGACGCGTTCCCAGTTCGAGCGGCGGTTCCGCAAGGCGATCCAGGACTGGGGCCTCCCACCCGCCAAGCTGAACCAGTACATCGGCGAATACGAGTACGACGTGGTCTGGCGCGACCAGCGCGTCGCGGTCGAACTCGACCACCCGCACACCCACCTGAACCCGGAGGCGTTCGAGCTCGATCCCCTCAAGGCCGAGGCCGCCGAGGAGGCGGGGTTCGCGTTCAGGCGGATCACCGAGAAGCGCTTCGCCACCCGGCCGCTCGAGGTTCGCGCGATGCTCATCCGGCTCGTGGGGGGCGAGTTGTGAGAGCCCGGCGGCTAGGAGGGGTATGGACCTCTCTCGCCAGCGCGGTCAGGCGACGACCGAGTACGTCGCGATCAGCGCCGTCGTCGCCGTCATCCTCATCGGCGCCGCGACCGCCGTTGCCGCCCCGTCGATCCCGCGCTCGGTCGCGCACACGATCCGCAAGGGGATCTGCATCGTCGGCGGCGACATCTGCGACCCCGCCGGCGCCAAGGCACGCGGCCTCGACCCGTGCGTCGTGTCGAGCGCGGACCATCGCCGGCACACCGGCGCGACGATCCTCTTCCTGCGCGTCGGCGGGACGCAGGAGTACGCGATCGAACGGCGCTCCGACGGCAGCTACCGCGTCTCGGCGGGGGACGGCCAGGACTTCGGCGCCAGCGCCGGCGCCGGGATCCGGCTCGGTGGCGGCTTCCACATCGGGCCGGACGGCACGGCATCGGTCGGGTGGCTCTCCGGCAAGGCCTGGGACCTCCCGGACGCCGCCGCGCTCAGCGACCTGCTCGGGCGTGTGAAGCACCGCTACGACCTCGCCTCGGGATTCACCGACGTGATGCCGCCGAGCGTCATCCCGACGCCCACCAGCCGCTTCACCCGCGGTGACGCGTCGGCGGCCGGCGAGCTCCGGCTCGGGACCCTGTCGGAGACGATGGACCTGCGGACGGCGCTCGGGCGGCAGACCGGCCGGGACGGCACCGTGTGGTCCTTCGACATCGAGGGCCGCAGCGACGGACCGCTGGCCGAGCTCGTCCCCGCGCTCGGGGCCGGCGGCCACCTGCTGGCCGAGTGGCGCCGCGGCGCCCATCCGTCGCTCACGCTGCGGACGATCAGCGCGAGCAGTGACCACAGCACGGAGACCGTCGCGCGGCTGCCGCTCACCGACGCCGGCGACCGGGCCGCCGCGGCCCGCTATGCGCTCGCCGCGCTGCCCACCGCCGCCGGCCGGCTCGCCGGCCGCGACCTCGCCACGCGGATCGCCGCGCGCGGGACGGTGCAGCGCTTCACCTACGCGGAGCGCTCGTCGGACAGCGGCTTCGACGTCGAGCTGAAGCTGCTCGCCGGCCTCGGGGCCGAGCGCACCCAGCACGTGACGACGCGCGAGCTCGTCGACGCCGAGCTGATCACCCGCGACGGAACCGTCCGGCGCGAGGACTGCCTGGCGCTCGCGCCGGGTTAGCCGGAGTTTGCGACCAGCCCGCCGCGACGTCAGCGGCCCGCGCTAGGGTCGTCGACCCGTGGAGTACCCCGCCGACGAGCTGACCCCGCAGGAGCGGGCGCGCATCGCGCCCCACGTGACGAACCTCGATCAGCCGGTGTTCGCGCTGGTCAACCTGCCGGAGACCGTGAAGGGCGCGCTGTTCGCCCGCTACAGCCGCTATCCCGGCACGCTGCGGCGGCTGTTCCTGGACGAGTTCGCTGACTCGCTGCCCGGGCAGGCAGCTGCCTACGACAACCAGGAGGGCGCCCGCGCGGCGCAGCTCTACGAGCGCATCTTCGTCGGCTACGGCGACGACTCGGTGGCCCAGCTCGGCGGCGCGCACGTCGCCGCGGAGTGGTGCTCGAACGTCCTGACGAAGATCCTCCAGCGGCCGCGGCTCGGCGCCTACCTCGAGCAGTCGACGCGCTACATCGCCTACGACGCGCCGATGGCCGGTGCGGGCAGCGGCTACCGCTACTACCGCGACGAGCGGCTCGGCCCCCAGTACGAGCAGGCGATGGACGCGCTGTTCGACACCTACGCTCAGGCGCTGCCCCGGGTGATCGCGTGGGTGGACTCGACGTTCCCGCGCGCCACCGGCGAGGCGCCGGCCGCCCGCGATCGCGCCGTCAAGGCGAAGGCGCTCGACCTCCTGCGCGGGCTGCTGCCCGCGGCCAGCCTGAGCCACATGGGCATCTACGCCACCGGCCAGACCTACGAGCAGCTGATCCTGCACCTGATCGGCCACCCGCTGCCCGAGGCGCGCCGCTACGGCCAGCTGATCCTCGACGCGATCAAGGCCGTGATGCCGAGCTTCGTCGCCCGCGTCGAGCGCCCCGAGCGCGGCGGCGAGTGGGTCGGCTACCTCGAGCAGCGCCGCGCGAGCGGGGAGCGTTGGGCCGGCCGGCTCGGCCTGGACCGTCCGGAGGCCCGCGAGGACCGCCCGAGCGTGCGGCTCACGCACGTCGACGGCGACGAGGAGCAGCTGCTCAGCGCGCTGCTGTTCGAGTCCAGCCACGCCTCCGAGGACGA
>JAXDHL010000373.1:0-7131 GCA_034664525.1 Solirubrobacteraceae bacterium | reverse complement strand
CTGTCGTGGGACGACCCCGCGACGCGCGAGGCGACCGAGCGCTACATGGCGGGCGTGCGCGACGACGCGCCGTGGTGCCCGTGGAACATCGAGTTCATCCGCCGCGTCAACGGGCTGGACTCGGTCGAGGACGTGCATCGCGTGGTGTTCGATGCCTCCTATCTCGTGCTCGGGCTCGGCGACGTGTATCTGGGCGCGCCGGTGGCGACGCCGCTGGACCCGCGCCACCGGCTCGTGACGACGAAGTACAACCCTGCGCGCACGTGGACGCCGGAGAACGCGGTCGGGATCGGCGGCGCGTACCTGTGCATCTACGGGATGGAAGGTCCCGGCGGCTACCAGTTCGTCGGGCGCACGACGCAGGTGTGGGACCGCTGGGCGTCCGGGACGCCGTGGCTGCTGCGCTTCTTCGATCGCATCCACTGGTACCCCGTCGGGGCGGACGAGCTGCTGGAGCTGCGGGCCGAGACGGCCGCCGGCCGGTTCGTGCCCCGCGTCGAGCAGGGCACGTTCCGGCTCGCCGACCACCTTGCGTTCCTCGACGCCGAGGCGGACTCGATCGCGGCCTTCCGGCAGACGCAGACCGCCGCGTTCGCGGCCGAGCGGACCGCCTGGGCGGCGGCGGGAGAGTTCGACCCGCGCCCGGACCCGGCTGACGCCGCGCCGCGCACGCCGGTCGCGGCGCCGCCGGGCGGCGCGCTGGTCGAGGCGCCGTTGAGCGGCGGCGTCTGGCGGGTGGCGGTGGCGGCCGGCGACCGCGTGTCGGCCGGCCAGCACGTCGCGACACTGGAGGCGATGAAGATGGAGACGCCGCTCGAGTCGCCGATCGACGGCGAGGTCGTGGAGGTGCTGGCCGCGCCCGGCGACCACGTCGAGGCGGGCTCGCCGATCCTCGTGCTGGCCGGGAGGGACGCGGCGTGACGGTCTGGATCACGCAGCGGCCGGAGGCGGAGATCGCGGCGGAGATCGCGGCCGCGAGCGGCCCGCTGGCCGGCGTCAGGCTCGCGGTCAAGGACAACATCGACGTCGCCGGGCTCCCCACCACCGCCGGCTGCCCGGCCTACGCCTACACGCCCGCGGTCTCGGCACCCTGCGTGCAGCGGCTCGTCGACGCCGGCGCCGTCGTGGTCGGCAAGACGAACCTCGACCAGTTCGCGACCGGGCTCGTCGGCACCCGGTCGCCGTACGGGGCCGTCCACGACGCCCGCCGCCCGGACTACATCTCCGGCGGGTCGAGCTCGGGGTCCGCCGTCGCCGTCGCGCTCGGCATGGCCGACCTCGCCCTGGGGACCGACACCGCCGGCTCCGGCCGCGTTCCCGCCGCGTTCGCGGGCATCGTGGGCGTCAAGCCGACGCGCGGCCTCGTCCCGCTGACCGGGGTCGTCCCGGCGTGCCGGACGCTCGATGTGGTGACGACGATGGCGCGCGACCTGGCGCTCGCCGAGCTGGCCGCCGGCATCATGGCCGGCGACGACGGCGACGACCCGCGCTGCCGCGCCTGGCCGGCCGGCGCGCCGCTCGCCGCCCCGCCGGCGCCGCGGGTCGGGATGCCGCTGCCCGAGCAGCTCGATGCGCTGACCCCGGCGGCGCGCGAGGCGTTCGCCCGGGCCGCCGCGTCACTGGACGCCGAGCCGGTCGACGTCTCGCCGATCCTCGACGCCGGCGCGCTGCTCTACGGCGGCGCCTTCGTGGCCGAGCGCCACGCCGCGGTCGGCGAGTTCGTGTGCGCGCACCGGCCGGCGGTCGACCCGGTCGTCGCCGCGATCATCGGTGCCTCGGGCGACGTCTCCGCCACCGACCTCGTCGCCGATGGCGAGCGTCTGGACGCCTACCGGCTCGCGACCGCCAGGCTGTTCGCCGCCTTCGACGCGCTGCTGCTGCCGACCACCGTCGCGCAGCCGACGCTGGAGGCGGTCGCCGGCGATCCGATCGGCGCCAACGCCGCGCTCGGCCGCTACGTCAACGGCTGCAACCTGCTCGACCTGTGCGCGGTCGCAGTCCCGGCCGGCGAGGCCGACGGCGGCTGCTTCGGCGCGATGGTCTATGCGCCCGCGTTCCACGACCGGGTCGCCGCCGACGTGGCGGCGCGAGTGACCGGCGAGCCGCCGTCCGCCCGCGGGCTCGGGCCCGCGGGGATCGACCTGCTCGTGGTCGGCGCCCACCTGTCCGGCCAGCCGCTCAACCACCAGCTCACCGACCGCGGCGCGCGACTCGTCGGCCCGGTCCGGACCGCGCCGTCGTACCGCCTCTACGCGCTCGACACGGAGCCGCCGAAGCCCGGCCTGGTGCGCGCGGCCACCGGCGGCGCCGCGATCGCCGGCGAGCTCTGGCGGCTCCCGCCGGCCGGCCTCGCATCGCTGCTGGCGGAGCTGCCGAGCCCGATGCTGCTCGGCCGCGTCACGCTCGAGGACGGCTCCGAGGTCGTCGGGTTCGCGTGCGAGGGGCTCGCCCTGCAGGGCGCCGAGGACATCACCGCCTTCGGCGGCTGGCTCACGGCGACGGCTCGATGACGTCCAGGTACCCGTCGGCGAGCTCGGCGCGCATGCCGGCGGCCGTCACGATCGCCAGGACGTCCGCCGGCGTTTCCGGCTGATCGCCCAGCAGCACCGCGCGGGCGACATCGCCGCGCACCCGCTTGGCCATGTGCGAGATCACCTTGCGCGAGCCGTCGGGGGCCTCGGTGAACCCGCGCACCCCCAGCCGCGTCGCCCGCTTCGGCTTCCAGGCCGCGACGTAGCCGCCGGATCGCAGGTCGAGCACCAGGCCCGGCTCGTCCGGCATGACCTTCGCGAGCGGCGCGCGCCAGAACGCGGCGAGGCCGGTCTTCATCCGCGGCAGCCTCGCGTCGATCGGCAGCTTGTAGTGCGGGATCGGGTCCGCCGGGCGGACCACGCCCCACAGGCCGCTCGCGATCAGCACCCGGTCGCCGGGCAGGTCCGGCAGCCCGAGCTGCTGGTACAGCACGCCGGTGTAGACCTCGGCGGCGGGCGCGGCGGGCGCCTCCGCGACGCCCTTCAGCTTCTTCAGCAGCCGCTCGCGCTGGGGCGTGAGCGCCGGATAGACGAGCGCCTGCAGGTCGACGGGATCCCCCGCGGTGGGCATGGCCTTGCCCTCGGAGGGCGGGAGCAGGACGAGCACGGCGCGGGACCGTACCGTGCGGCGCCGGCTATGGAGACGAGTCCGGGGCGAGGTCGAGCTGCCACCAGCCGACGTCGCGCCACGCGCCGGCCTTGAAGCCGATGTGGCGGTAGACGCCGACGGGCTCGAAGCCCATCGCCTCGTGCAGGCGGACGCTCGCCTCGTTGGGGAGCGTGATGCCGGCGCACGCCGAGCGGAACCCGCGCTCGGCCAGCGCGGGCAGCAGCGCGCCGTAGAGCCCGCGGCCGACCCCACGGCCCTGGGCGCCGGGGGCGACGTAGACCGCGACGTCGACCGCGAAGCGGTAGGCCTCGCGCGCCCGGTGCTCGGAGGCGTAGGCATAGCCGAGCACCGCGCCGTCGTCGACCGCGACGAGCCACACGTGGGCGGTGCGAATGCGGCGCCCGATCTCCCCCGGGGCGGGCGGCACCGCCTCGAACGACGCCGGGCCCGGATCGACGTGCGGGGCGTAGATCGCCGCGCAGGCTGCCGCGTCGTGGTCGGGGTCGGCGGGGCGGATCTGCATCCGGAAAGTATCGTCAACGTCGATGCCCGAGCCCCTGCACCCCGCGCTGCGCGCCGTCAGCGACGCGGTGCTGGCCGTCGCCTCGCAGCGATCCGTCGAGGAGGTGCTGCAGCGGCTGGTGGAGCAGGCCCGCGAGCTGGCCGGCGCCCGCTACGCGGCGCTCGGGATCCCGGACGGCGAGGGCGGCTTCGCGCGCTTCCTGGTGTCCGGCATGAGCGACGAGCTGATCGCCCGCATGGGCCCGCTGCCGCGCACGCACGGCCTCCTGGGCGCGATGCTCGAGACGCCGGAGCCGTACCGCACCGAGGACCTGCACACGCATCCGCGCTTCCAGGGCTGGTGGCCGACCGGGCACCCGGACATGCGATCCTTCCTCGGCGTCCCGATCGTCGCCGCCGAGGGCGTGATCGGCGCCTTCTACCTGACCCACAAGGAGGGGGCGCCGACGTTCGACGACGAAGACCAGCAGCTGATCGGGCTGTTGGCCGCGCACGCGGCGATCGCGATCACGAATGCCCGTCTGTACGAGGAGTCGGCCGAGCTGTCGATCCTCGAGGAGCGCACGCGCCTGGCTCGCGACCTGCACGACGTCGTGGTCCAGAAGCTGTTCAGCCTGGTGCTGACCGCCGACGCCGCCGGCACGCTGCTCGACGCCGGCGAGGTCGCCCACGGCCGTGAGCAGGTCGCCCGCGCGCAGACGCTGGCGAGCGAGGCGCTGGAGGAGCTGCGCGTGCTGATCGGCGAGCTGCGCCCGCCCGACCTCGACGCCGACGGGCTGTGCGGGGCGCTGCGCAAGCACGTCGACGTGATGCGGCGCCTGCACGGGACCACGATCGCGCTCGACGCCGGGCGGTCGATCACCGCCGGCGACGACGGCCGCGACCGCGAGGTCCTGCGGATCGCCCAGGAGGCGCTGCACAACGCCCTGCGCCACGCCGGGGGCGGCTACGTCGCGATCACGCTGCACGAGCGCGGCGACGTCCTGCGCCTCGAGGTCGCCGACGAGGGCGTCGGCTTCGACCCCGACGATCCCGCCCTGCGCGGCACCCACCTCGGGCTGACCGGCATGGAGGAGCGGGCGGCCCGGCTCGGCGGCACGCTCGCGATCCGCTCCGGCGAGGACGGCACGACGGTCGCGCTCGAGGTCCCGCGTGGCTGACGACGCGATCCGGGTGCTGGTCGTCGACGACCATGCCGTCGTGCGCGAGGGGCTGCGGACCTACCTGTCGCTGCAGGACGGGATCGAGGTCATCGGCGAGGCGGCCGACGGGCTGGCCGCGGTGATGACCGCCGAGGCCCTGAAGCCCGACGTCGTGCTGATGGACCTCGTGATGCCGCGCCTCGACGGCGTCGGCGCGATGCGCGAGCTGCGCCGCCTGCTGCCCGCCACGCGCGTGATCGTGCTGACGAGCTACACCGACGACGAACGGATCCTGCCCGCCGTCCAGGCCGGCGCGGCCGGCTACCTGCTCAAGACCGCGCAGCCGTCCGAGGTCGCCCGAGCCGTGCGCGCCGCCGCGGCGGGCGACGCGGTGCTCGAGCCGAGCGTGGCCGCGCGGCTCGTCGCGGCGATCGCGGACCCGGCCGGCGCACCCGTCGCCCAGAAGCTGACCCCGCGCGAGCACCAGGTCCTGGCGCTGATCGGCCGCGGCTACGCGAACAAGCGGATCGCGATCGAGCTCGGGCTGTCGGAGAAGACGGTCAAGACGCACGTCAGCCACGTGCTGTCCAAGCTCGGCGTGACCGACCGCACGGCGGCCGCGCTGCACGCCGTCCGCGTTGGGATCCTGCGCGAGACCTAGGTCCAACTGCGCATGCCACCCGGGACCGGTCCGGGCGCAGGATGCATCCATGCCCACCGGAATCATCACGGGAGCCTCCCGCGGACTCGGCCTCGCCCTCGCCACCGCCCTCGCGCAGGATGGCTGGCGACTGGTGATCGACGCCCGCGGCGCCGACGCGCTCGACGCCGCCGCGGCCGCCATCGGCGGCGACGTGACCGCGATCGCCGGCGACGTCGCGGACGCCGCCCACCGACTCGACCTCGCCGCCGCGGCCGGCTCGCGGATCGACCTGCTCGTCAACAACGCCTCGGTGCTGGGCCCGAGCCCGCAGCCGGCGCTCGCCAAGTACCCGCTCGGCACGCTGCACCACGTCTTCGCGGTCAACGTGATCGCCCCGCTGGCGCTCGCCCAGCTCGTGCTGCCGGCGATGCCCGACGGCGCCGCGATCGTCAACATCACCTCCGACGCCGCCGTCGAGCCCTACCCCGGCTGGGGCGGCTACGGCGCCTCGAAGGCCGCGCTGGAGCAGCTGACGGCGATCCTCGGCGCCGAGGATCCGGCGCTGCGGGTCTACGCCGTCGACCCCGGCGACATGCGCACGCAGTTGCACCAGGAGGCGTTCCCCGGCGAGGACATCTCCGACCGCCCGCTCCCCGAGGCATCGGTCCCCGGGCTGAAGGCGCTGATCGGCGGCACGCTCCCCAGCGGCCGCTACCGCGCCCACGAGCTGGCAGGGGTGGCGGCTTGACCGCGACCGCCCTCGCCTTCGACCTCCCCACCGCGCTCGAGGCGCGCGAACCCCCGGAGGCACGCGGCGTCGCCCGCGACGGCGTCCGGCTGCTCGTCGCCTCCCGCGCAACCGGCGCGCTCGAGCACCGCCGCTTCCACGACCTCCCGGAGATCCTGTCCCCGGGCGATCTCGTCGTGGTCAACACCTCGGCGACGCTCCCGGCCGCCATCGGCGCCCGGCGTCGCGACGGGCGCGCCCTGCGCGTGCACGCCGCGATGCCGGCGCCGGGTCTTGACGGCGACACCCGCTGGCTGATCGAGCTGCGCTCGCCCGACGGGTCCTCGCCGCTGCGCGACGGCCGGGCGGGCGAGCGGGTCGAGCTCGACGGCGGCGCGGTCGCCGAGCTGCTGGCGCCGTATGCGGGCGAGGCGCGGCTCTGGCTCGCCCGCATCGAAGCCGGCGTCCCGCTGGTCGAGCACCTCGCCGGCCACGGCGTCCCGATCCGCTATGGCTACGTCCCCGAGGCGTGGCCGATCGAGGACTACCAGAACGTGTACGCCCTGCAGCGCGGGTCGGCGGAGATGCCGAGCGCCGGGCGGCCGTTCACGCCCGAGCTCGTCACCCGGCTCGTCGCGAGCGGGATCCAGGTCGCGCCCGTCGTGCTGCACACCGGCGTCTCGTCGCCCGAGCGCCACGAGGCGCCGTACCCGGAGCGCTTCCTCGTCCCGGCGGCGACCGCTCGGCTGGTCAATGCCGTCCGTTCCTGGGGCGGGCGCGTGATCGCGGTCGGGACGACGGCCGTTCGCGCACTGGAGAGCGCGACCGACGAGGACGGGACCGTCACCGCCCGGCAGGGCTGGACGTCGCTGGTGATCGGCGCAGGGCGCCGCCTGCGGGCGATCGACGGCCTGATCACCGGCTGGCACGAGCCGCAGGCGTCGCACCTCGACGTG
>JAXDHL010000372.1:0-5451 GCA_034664525.1 Solirubrobacteraceae bacterium | reverse complement strand
CTTCCGCGAGCGCATCACCGCGGGCATGGTCTCCGTCAACAACTCGACCTCGGGCGCCGAGGCGCACCTGCCCTTCGGCGGCAACGGGAAGTCGGGCAACGGGTCGCGCCAGTCGGGCATCTGGGTGCTCGACCAGTTCACCCGCTGGCAGTCGCTCAACTGGGACTACGCGGGCAAGCTGCAGAAGGCCCAGATGGACAACGAGACGATCGAGGGCGACACGGGCTTCCGCCTCGACTAATTTCCGGACGCCAGCAGCACGATCGCGAGTAGCGCGGCCACCGCGACGAGCACGAAGTTCGCCACCAGGGCGTAGCGCAGCAGCCGCGGTTGCTGCGCCGGCCCGTCGGGCGGGGCCTCCGGGGGGCGGAGGGCGCCGTCGGAGCCGCGCCACGCGACGGCGGTCGACAGCGCGGAGGTGATGAACTGGTTCAGGCTCACCTGCTCGCGGGCGGCGGCGCGTGCGAGGTCGGCATGCAGCGTGCGAGGCATGCGCACGAGCAGCCGGCCGCTGAGGCTCGGGCGCGGCATCGGGACCGCCTTGCCGTCCGCGAGCGCGGACGCGATCCAGTCGCCCATCGCCTCGTGCACACGGGCGGCGGCCTCCTCCGGGACGGTGCCGCGAGCCTCGCAGCCGGACAACTCGTCCACGGTCGCGAGCCAGTCGCCGTCGTCGGCGCGCGACAGCGAGATCGAGTACGCGAGGTCGAGATACTCCTCGACGCTCCGGGTTGTGGCCATGCCTCAACTTATGCCGTGCGCGGGCGCTCGGCAAGGGCCTGACAGCACTTGTGCAGCGCGCGGTGTACGACGCGTGACGTCTGCACCTCGGACAGCCCCAGCCGGCGCGCGACCTCCGCCCTTGGGAGGTCGGCGAGGTAGCGCAGCGCGAGCGCGAGCCGCTCGCGCTCGTCGAGCCGGCGGGCGGCCGTGTGCAGGTCGGCCCGCGCGTCGGCCGCCGCCAGCGGATCGCCGGGGGCCACCAGCACGACGTCCTCGGTGAGCTCGACCGGCGGCAGCGCCTCCCGCGAGAAGCGTCGCGGCACGCGCACCGGGCGCACCGTGTCGCGCAGATGGCAGCGCAGCTCGCCGTCGATCGTCATGGCCGCGTAGGCCTCCAGCGGGACGCCACGGTCGGGGTCGAAGCGGTCTACCGCGTGCAGCAATGCGATGCACGCGACCTGCCCGAGGTCCTCCACCGCTTCGCCCCGGCCGGCGTGCCGGCGGGCGATCGCCAACGCGAGCGGCACATGCCGCTCGACCAGTCGCTGGCGGGTCGTCGCGTCCGGGGTCACGCCGATCACTGTCTCCGAAAATGCGGTGATCCACAAGGATGAGAAGTGGATAGTGAATCAGTGAATGGTGCGCTCGCTCCTTGGTGCTCGGATGTCCCGCCTCCTCGCCGCCGTCGTGGCGATCGGGGCCGGCTTCGGGCTGTCCGCGGTGGCGCCCGCGAACGCCCAGGATCCCGCCCCAGCGGCGATATCACCGCAGTATCAAGCCCCGGACGTCGCGCCGCCGCCGGTCGTCCCGGCCCCGCCCGCTGCGGCGCCCGCCGCGCCCGGAGGCGCCGTGGAGGCGCCGTCGGCGCCGGCCACAGCGGTGGCGGAAATCCCGGCGCCCTCGAATAAGAGTGATACCACTGATTCGGTGAGCCGGCCCGAGCTCACCGGCGGAGCCGCCGCCCCCGACCTCGCGGCCGCGCCGGCGGCGCCGGCGGCTCCGGCGGCCCCGGCGGCCCCGGCCGCCGAAGTCCCGCCGCCGCCGGCGCCGGCGCCCGAGCCGGCCGCCGCGCCGGACCCGCCGAGCGTGCAGGTGACCTTCGAGCAGCCGGTCACGAACGCCGTCGTGATCATCCGCGTCAACAGCCCGGGCGACGACGGCCCGATCAGCCAGGTCGGGCTCGCCGACCTCGTGCCGGACCCGCCGGCGGTGCCGGTGCCTTCGGACGTCGCGCTTCCGCGCGCGGGCGCGCACCCGCCCACGCTGCGCCTCCACCGGCATCACCCGCGCGCTCGCGCCGCGCCGGTCACCCACCCGCTGCTCGCCCCGGCCCCCGCACCCGTGCCGGCCGCCGCGCTCGTCCTCGCGACGGGCCCGCCGCCGCGGGCCGCGAGCGCCGAGCGCCCGGCGCGCACCCACCACGGCCGGCGCGCCCCGCCACGCGAGCCACCGGCTCATGGGACGGTCCGGCTGCCGGTGGGCGCCGGCGTGCTCGCGTCGGTGTCGGCGACGGCGAGCGGTGGCGCGGGCGGCGGCGCGGCGCTCGCGATCGTGCTGAGCCTGCTCACGATCCTCGTCCCCACAGGTTTCCGGGGGCTGCGGACGGCGGCGGACGGGCCGCCCTCCGAGCCCGCCACATCGGTGCTCGAACGGCCTGGCTAGCGCCGGCGCGACGGTCCAACACGACTCGTCGTGCCGGTCGCACCCGCGGCCGGCGACCTCGAACATCGAACGGAGAATCATCTTGAGAACCCCAGTGCTCGTGCTGCTCACGAGCGCCGTGCTCCTCCTTGCCCTCGGGGCGGGGAGCGCGCTGGCCGACACGCCCGCGGTGCAGTCCGCGGACCAGTCGGCGAAGACGGGCCAGTCGGCCTCGTCGAGCGCGAACGCGGAGCAGATCGACCCGTCCAACAGCGTGGTCGACATCCGGATCGGCAGTCCAGGTGACAACGGCGCCATCGAGCAGTCCAACTCCAACAGCGCGACCAGCGCGGCCGGCAACAGGGCCGGCACGACGCAGGGCGCAAGCCAGGCGTCGGCCGGCTCCGGCGTGCAGTCCGCCGCCCAGCTGGCCGCGACGGCGCAGCGCGCCTCGTCGGCGGCGAAGGCCGTCCAGGTCGATCCCGCCAACGAGGCCGTGAGCATCCGGATCCACAGCGATGGCAAGGATGGCCCGGTCTCGCAGTCCAACGACAACAGCGCCGCATCCCGTGCGGGCAGCACCGCCGGGACCAAGCAGGGCGTCGATCAGGCGTCCGGCGGTGGCGGTGGCGGTGGCGGCGGCGTCCAGGACGCCGAGCAGTCCGCCTCCACGGACCAGTCCGCGAAGTCGGGCGCCGGCGCCGAGCAGGACCACCCGTCCAACGAGGTGGTCCGGATCCGGATCCACAGCTCGGGCGGCAACGGCGACGTGAAGCAGTCCAACAGCAACAGCGCGGACTCGAGTGCCGCCAACCAGGCCTTCACCGGCCAGGGCGCCGAGCAGACCCAAGGCGGCGGCGGTGGCACGCAGTACGTCGGCCAGGACGCCACCACCGCGCAGTCCGCCGCATCCGCGGCGGACGCCGAGCAGCGCCATCCGTCCAACTCGGTGGAGTCGATCCGGCTCCACTCGCCGGGCGACGACGGGAGCATCTCGCAGTCCAACGACAACCAGGCCACGTCGGCCTCCGGAAACACGGCCAAGACCGGGCAGTCGGTCCTGCAGGACATCGGCGGCTCGGGCTCCGGACACGGGGTCCAGGCCAGCGATCAGACCGCCGCCACGGGGCAGCTGGCCGAGTCGCAGGCGAAGGCCCGTCAGGACGGCGCGAGCAACTCGGCCGGTGGCGTGCGGATCGACAGCGCCGGGAACGGCGGCAGCGTCGAGCAGTCCAACTCGAACGCCGCTCAGTCGAAGGCCGGCAACGCCGCCGACACGCTGCAGTTCGTCGGCCAGTCGCAGGACGCCACGGGCGGCGCCCTGCGGTCCGATTGCTCGTGCTCCGCTGGAAAGGACGGCAAGGCCGTCCAGGCCGCCGGACAGTCGGCGTCCACGAAGCAGGGCGCGAAGTCCGGCGCCGCCGCGCTGCAGTCCGGCGCGTCCAACCTCGCCGATGGCGTCCGCAAGGGCTCCAAGGGCGAGGACGGTGCCGTGCTGCAGTCCAACGACAACGCCGCCGACTCGTCGGCGGCGAACACGTCCGGCACGCAGCAGTCGCTGCGGCAGGCCATCGGTGCCGCGTTCGGCAAGCTCGCCGTCCAGGCGGCCGGCCAGGACGCGGGCACGCTCCAGGGCGCCGCTTCCGGGGCGATTGCGCTCCAGGGCGCTCCGGGCAACGCCACCGACCCGATCCGCCTGGATTCCACCGGCGGACAGGGATCGAGCGGGCAGTCCAACGACAACACCGGCGCGAGCCGGGCCGGCAGCACCGGCGCGACGCTGCAGGAGCTCCTGCAGTTGCTGTAGCCGGATCCGAATGACGCCACGCCGCCGGCCGGCCGTCTCCGGCCGGCGGCGCAGGCGTTGACCTCGGGGCCACGGCCCGGATAGCGTCCCCCCTGCGACCCGCTGGCGCCGTGGCAGTGCTCTTCACCGCATCGATGCTCAGCCGGAGCTGCGTGCTCGGGCTGGCCCTTCTGGGGCTCGGCCTTCCTGCGGCCGCGCCCGCCGACCCCGGGTCCTCGCCGGATCCCGCGCCGGCCTCCCGCGGCCCAGGGCCCGACCCGGTGCCGGCCACCGCCGCCACCAGCGCCCCGGTCTCCGTCTCCACCCCGGCGCCGGCGCCCGCGCGGACGGTCGCTCCCGCCCCGGCGGTGACGACCGCCGCACCGGCCGAGGCAGCGCGCCCGCGGGCGAGGCCACGGCACCGTGAGCGCGCCCGTCGCGCCCCGGCACCCGCGATCGAGCGCCGGACGGTGAGGGTCGCGCCGGCGGCCTTCGCCACCGGGTCGGCGGCCGCGCCTGCGGACACCCACGATGCGGGCGGCCTCGCGCTCCTGGCGGTCGCCGCCGCGAGCCTCGCCTTCCTGACCGCGGCGACCCGGAGAACGGTCTGGCCATGACCCGCCTGGTCGCCGCCGTCCCGATCGCGCTCGCGCTCGCCGTCGCCCCGACGGCGGCCGCCGACACCGTCACCTACACCTGCGACCCCGCACCGGGGGACTGCTCGGGCTGGTATCGCGAGCCGGTCCGCCTCACCTGGTCCGTCCCGTCCGCCTACGACACCGAGGGCTGCGACAACCGCACGTACTCGACCGACACGGCGGGCACCGACAACCACTGCCGGGCGACCAACGGCTCCGCGGTGGTGGACACGACGGTGACGGTCCGCGTCGACCAGACCCCGCCCGTGGTGGCCGGCGGCGCCCCGGACCGTCCGCCGGACGCCGCCGGCTGGTATACGAGCCCGGTCGGGGTCCGCTTCGGCGGCAGCGACGCCACCTCGGGCCTTGCGAGCTGCACGGACACCACCTACAGCGGCCCCGACAGCGCAGCCGCCGCGGTCAGCGGCACCTGCACCGACGTGGCCGGCAACACCGCCGCACCGTTCACGCTGCCGCTGCAGTTCGACGCGACGCCGCCGCCGGTCGCGGTGACCCGCGCGGCTGGTGACCGCGTGGTGCGGCTGCGCTGGACGGCATCCGCCGACGCGGTGCACGTGACCGTCACGCGCGACGGGACGACCGTGTTCGCCGGCGCCGGCGCCGGCGGCGCCTTCAGGGACCGCAAGGTCGCCAACGGCCGGC
>JAXDHL010000371.1:0-2636 GCA_034664525.1 Solirubrobacteraceae bacterium | reverse complement strand
GTGCAGCAGGCGCACCGACGGGCCGCCCTCGGGGTCCTCGGTCTCGCGGTCGAGGCCGAGGCGGCGCACCCAGCGGTCGGCGGCGCGCTCGCGCGCCTCGAGGTAGCCGATCCACTCGCCGCCGCGGTCGGGGCGCTCGACGCGCGTGACGAACGACGGCATCACGCCCTTGACGGCGTCGAGGATCCAGCGGCCCTGCTGGCGGGCCTCGGGCAGCGGGTGGGCGAGCAGGTGCAGGACGAGCTGCTCGTAGGTCTGGCCGCTGGCGAAGATGCCCATGTGCGACAGCGACGAGGCGGGCAGCAGGCCGCGCAGGAGGTCGAGCGCCTTGGCCTGGATCGCGCGCCGGCGCGCGGGCGAGTCCTCGCCGGGGAACTCGCGCTCGACCCACGCCGCCACCAGCGGGAGGCTCGCCGCGTAGGCGTCGAAGAGCTCGTCCATCGCGCGCTCGTAGCGCGGCCCGAGCGTGTCGTCGCGGTAGTAGCGGTAGCCGCCGCCGGGCATCGGCGCGTCGTAGGGGATGTAGCGCGTGGACTGCTCGAGGTAGGCGCCCAGGCGCGGGCGCTGCAGCACCTTGGTCAGCACGTTGGAGACCCATTCGCAGGCGACGTGCGCGCCCCCGAGCTGGGCCACCGAGTCGTCGCCGTAGCCGAGGAAGATCCGCTCGTAGAGCTCGGCCGCGCGGCCGCCCTCGACGTCGCCGGCGGCGTGGGCGGGGAGGTCGTTCGGCAGCGAATCGGCGAACTCGTCGAGGAAGAGTCGCCGCAGCGTCCCCTGGTAGCGCGAGTACCGCGCGAACAGCGCGCCCTTGACCGTCTCGGGCAGGTTCACCAGCGCGAACACGGGGCGATCGAGGCTCGTGACGTGCGGCGCCAGCAGCGCGCGCTCGGCGTCGGTGAAGGTCTCGACCGGGGTCTGCACGGGCCGGCGATGCTAGCGCGGCACGCGGCGCAGCTTGAGCGGGGGCGCCGCGGCGGCAATGCCTACTTTCCCTACCAGCTTGATTGGGATCATGTATTGTCCCCAAACCCGACTGGCTTTATGTGCAATTGCTTCCGGAGGTCATCTTGAGAACCCGCTCGCTCGTCGCCGCCGTCCTCGTCCTCGCCGCCCTCGTCGCGGCGGGTTGCGGCGGCGCGTCCGACACGTCCGGAGGCGGCGCGAGCGCGACCGCCGCGCAGGGCAAGGCCTCGGCCAAGCTCGCGCTCGTCGCCTACTCGACGCCGCAGGTCGTCTACGACCAGGTGATCCCGGCGTTCGAGCGGACCGCCGCCGGCAAGGGCGTGGCGTTCACGCAGTCCTACGGCGCCTCGGGCGACCAGAGCCGCGCCGTCGACTCGGGGCTGCCGGCCGACGTCGTCACGTTCTCGCTCGAGCCGGACATGACGCGCCTGGTCAAGGACGGGCTCGTGGCCAAGGACTGGGCCGACAACGCCCACAAGGGGCTGGTGTCGAAGTCGGTCGTCGCGCTCATCGTCCGCAAGGGCAACCCCAAGGGCATCCACACCTGGGACGACCTGCTCCGGCCGGGGGTGCAGGTGCTCACCCCGAACCCGTTCACGTCGGGCGCGGCGAAGTGGAACATCATGGCGGCCTACGGCGCCAAGAGCGACGGGGGCAAGGACCCCAAGGCCGGCCTCGCCTTCCTGCGCACGCTGATCACCAAGCACGTCAAGGTCCAGGACAAGTCCGGGCGCGAGGCGCTCCAGGACTTCGCCGCCGGCAACGGCGACGTGCTGATCTCCTACGAGAACGAGGCGATCACGGCCCGCAAGAAGGGGCAGGCCGTCGACTACGTCATCCCCGACCGCACGATCCTGATCGAGAACCCGATCGCGGTCGCCGCGAAGTCCAAGCACCCCGAGCAGGCGGCCGCCTTCGTGCAGTACGCGCTCTCGGCGCCGGCCCAGCAGGCGTTCGCCGACTGGGGCTACCGCCCCGTCGACCCCACGGTCTTCGCGCGCAACGCCTCCAGGTTCCCCACGCCGAAGGGCCTGTTCACGATTCGCGACCTCGGCGGCTGGAGCACGGTCAACGACGCGTTCTTCGACCCGGACAAGGGGTCGGTGGCCGCGATCGAGCAGGACGCGGGGGTCTCCACTGCCAAGTGACGCGCTCACGCAGCCCCGCGGGCTGCGACCTCGTCTGCCCGGCGTCGCCCGCCGCCGCCGCCCGCGCGCGGCGGCGGGCGGGTCGGGCGCGCTCGGCCTGGGCCTCGCGACGGTCTGGCTGAGCGTCATCGTCCTCATCCCGCTGGCCGCGGTGATGGCGCGCTCGACCGACGGCGGGGCGCACGCCTTCTGGGCGTCGGTGAGCAGCCGCCAGGCCGTCGCGGCGCTGCGGCTGTCGCTGGAGTGCGCGGTGGCGGTCGCCGCGATCAACGCGGTGGCCGGGACGCTCACGGCGTGGGTGCTCGTGCGCGACGCGTTCCGCGGGCGGGGGGTCATCAACGCGCTCATCGACCTGCCGTTCGCGCTGCCGACCGTCGTCGTCGGCGTGACGCTGATGGCGCTGTACGGGCCGGCGTCGCCGGTGGGGATCGACGTGGTCGGCACGACGGCGGCGATCATGCTCGCGCTGATGTTCGTGACGCTCCCGTTCGTCGTGCGCTCGGTGCAGCCGGTCGTGCTCGAGCT
>JAXDHL010000370.1:0-7390 GCA_034664525.1 Solirubrobacteraceae bacterium | reverse complement strand
CGAGCGCGCGGACACCTCCGAGGTGGACGCGTCCCCATCGGTCCGCCGGGAGGCGCGCGAGAAGGGCATCGACCTCTCGTCGGTGAAGGGCAGCGGCCGCGGCGGACGGATCACCGCGGAGGACCTCGCGACGCCCGCGGCACCGAGCGCCCCCGCCGTCCAGTCGGAGGAGGATGAGCGCGTCGACCTCACGCGCGTCCAGAAGATCTCCGGCCCGCGGCTGCAGCAGGCGTGGCAGACCATCCCGCACGTCACGCAGTTCGACGAGGCCGACATCACCGACCTCGAGGCGTTCCGCAAGACGATCAACGCCGAGCAGGACGTCAAGGTCACGATGGTCGCGCTGATGATGAAGGCGGTCGTCGCCTCGCTGAAGGCGCACCCGGTGGTCAACAGCCAGCTCGATGGGGACGCCCTGATCCTCAAGCGCAGCTACCACCTCGGCTTCGCGGCCGACACGCCGAACGGGCTGCTCGTGCCGGTCATCCGCGACGTCGACCGCAAGGGACTGCTCGACGTCGCCGGCGAGCTTCGCGAGCTGTCCGGCCGCGCCCGCGACGGCAAGCTCAAGGGCGAGGAGATGCGCGGGGCGACGTTCACGATCTCGTCGCTGGGCGGCATCGGCGGCACGGCGTTCACGCCGATCATCAACCCGCCCGAGGTCGGCATCCTCGGCGTCTCCAAGTCGGCCATGAAGCCGGTCTGGGACGGATCCCAGTTCGTGCCGCGGTTGATGGTCCCGCTCTCGTTCTCCTACGACCATCGCGTGATCGACGGCGCGCTCGCCGCGCGCTTCACCGCCCACCTCGCCGCGGTGCTGGGCGACTTCCGGAGGGTGCTGCTATGACCGAGATCAAGGTCCCCGACATCGGGGACTTCGAGGAGGTCCCCGTGATCGAGATCCTGGTCGAGGTCGGCCAGGAGGTCGCCGAGGAGGACCCGCTGGTCACGCTGGAGTCCGACAAGGCGACGATGGACGTGCCCGCGCCGCAGGCCGGCAAGGTCGCCGAGATCCTCGTCGGCGTCGGCGACAAGGTGTCCGAGGGGACGCCGATCATGCGTCTCGAAGGCGGATCGGACGCCCCGGCGGAGGAGACGCCGGACCAGGACGCGGCGGAGGCGGCCGAGCCGAAGGCCGAGGCCGAGGCCGCGCCGAAGGGCGACCGCGTCGATGTGGTGGTGCTCGGCGCCGGCCCGGGTGGCTACGCCGCCGCCTTCCGCGCCGCCGACCTCGGCCTGAAGACGGTGCTCGTCGAGCGCCACGAGCGCCTCGGCGGGGTCTGCCTGAACGTCGGCTGCATCCCGTCCAAGACGCTGCTGCATCTGGCCAAGGTGATGGCCGAGGCCGAGGAGGCGCGCGAGCAGGGAATCGCCTTCGGCAAGCCCGACGTCGACGTCGACGGCGTGCGGACGTTCAAGGACGGCGTGGTCAAGCAGCTGACGGGCGGCCTCGACGGCCTGGCCAAGCGCCGCAAGGTCGAGGTGATCCACGGCGAGGCGCGCTTCACCGGCCCGAACGCGCTGCAGGTCGGCGACCGGACCGTCGACTTCGAGCACGCGGTCATCGCCTGCGGGTCGTCGGCCGCCACGCTGCCGTTCCTGCCCGAGGACGACCGCATCATGGACTCCACCGGCGCGCTCGAGCTGGAGGAGATCCCGAAGCGGCTGCTGGTCATCGGCGGCGGGATCATCGGCCTCGAGATGGCCACCGTCTACGACGCGCTGGGCTCCGAGGTCACGGTCGTCGAGCTGCAGGACCAGCTGATCCCGGGCTGCGACCCGGACCTGGTCAAGCCGCTGGCCAAGCGCATCGAGGGCCGCTACAAGGCGATCCACCTCAAGACGTCGGTCACCGAGGTCAAGGCCAACAAGCGCGGCATCAAGGTCACGTTCGACGGTGGGCCGGAGCCGCAGACCTACGACCGGATCCTGGTCGCGGTCGGCCGCAAGCCCAACGGCGGCGGGATCGGCGCCGACGCCGCCGGCGTCGAGGTCGACGACCGGGGCTTCATCCGCGTCGACGAGCAGCTGCGCACCAACGTGCCCCACATCCACGCGATCGGCGACGTCGTGGGCGAGCCGATGCTCGCCCACAAGGCCACGCACGAGGGCCACGTCGCCGCCGAGGTGATCGCCGGGCACGACGTCACGTTCGACGCCCGCGCTATCCCGTCGGTGGCGTACACCGACCCGGAGGTCGCCTGGATGGGCCTCACCGAGACCCGCGCGAAGGCCGAGGACGTCGCCTATGAGAAGGCGGGGTTCCCGTGGGCCGCGTCGGGCCGGGCGCTGACCGTCGGCCGGCCGGACGGCGTGACCAAGCTCCTGGTCGATCCCGCCAGCCGGCGGATCCTCGGCGCCGGCGTCACCGGCGTGAACGCCGGAGAGCTGATCGCCGAGCTGGTCCACGCGCTCGAGATGGGCGCGGTGGCGGAGGACGTCGGCCTCACCGTCCATCCCCACCCGACGCTGTCGGAGACGATCGGCTTCGCGGCGGAGGTCGCCGAGGGCACGATCACCGACATCTACGCGCCGAAGAAGCGTGAGAAATAGGTGCGAACAGGTCGGAAACCGACAAGCCGGGAGCCGGAGTAATAGAACAATCGCCGATCAGCACATAGACGGGCTTGAGCGTTCCGTTTAGTGACAGATAGGGTGCCGCCGGTCGCCGGGGGGCGCCTGAAAGGACTCGATTGACCTTGCGCAGACCCCGAACCGTGCTTGTCCTTGCCGTGGGGCTGCTGCTCGCCGTCCTGGCCCTCTTCGTCGTCGCGCTCGTGCACGCCCGCGCGAGCGACCGCGACCAGGCGGATCGCCGCTTCCACGACAAGGCGCGCGTCTCGGCCGCGCTCACCGAGTCCCTGTTCGCCTCCACGGCGGCCCAGGGCGCCCAGCAGAACTCCCAGCGCCTCGGCTCGGCGCACATCAACCAGGCCAAGCTGGAGCGGCAGGTCGGCGAGGCTCGCCTCGCCTACGCGATCGTGCTGGGCCCGAAGGGCGTCCCGCTGGCGTGGTCGGCCGGCACGCCGCCCGAGGTCCTGCAGCGCGTCACCCAGGGGACCGCCGCGACGCGCAAGGTGCTCAAGGGCGAGACCTATGCGCTGACCGGGGTGCAGTCCGACTCCAACACGATGGAGTACGTCGCCGCGTTCAAGGCGCGTGACGGCTCGCGCCGGGTGGTCGTCCAGGGCTTCAGCGCCGCCCTGATCGGGGCGTTCCTCGGGAGCTACCTCGCGCACCTCCCCGACACCGGCAACGCGCGGGCGTACGTCCTCGACGAGCGTGGCCGGGTGGTCGGCAGCCCGGTCAAGGGCCAGTCGCCGGGCAGTGTCGTGCGCGAGCCGGGTCTCGTGGCGGCGCTCCGCGGCAGCGGCATGGCCGGCAGCTTCCAGGCCGGGGGCAGCAAGCAGGTGTTCGCCGTCGCGACGGTGGCGCAGTCGACCTGGCGCGTCGTGCTGGCCGAGCAGGCCAGCGTCCTCTACAGCGGCACCAGCTCGGGGCTGGAGTGGCTGATCCTGCTCGCGCTCGGCGTGGCCGGCATCGCCGCCCTGGTCCTGCTGCGTCGCGCGCTGGGCACGGCCGACGATCTCGCCGGCGCCTACGAGCGGCTGGCGATCTCGAACGTCGAGCTCGAGCGCTCCAACATCGAGCTCAAGCGCTCCAACGCGGAGCTCGAGCAGTTCGCGTCGGTCGCCTCCCACGACCTCCAGGAGCCGCTGCGCAAGGTGCAGACGTTCGGCGACCAGCTGGAGCGGCGCTTCGGCGACCAGATCCCCGACGAGGCCAAGGACTACCTGCGCCGCATGCGCCGGGCCGCCAACCGCATGTCGACGCTGATCGAGGACCTGCTGCGCTTCTCGCGGGTGACCACGCACGCGCGCCCGCCGCGCCAGGTCGACCTCGCGACGATCGCGCGCGAGGTGACCGCCGACCTCGAGGCGCTGCTGACCGAGACGCACGGCCGCGTCGAGATCGGCTCGCTGCCCCGGCTCGAGGCCGATCCGCTGCAGATGCGCCAGCTGCTGCAGAACCTGATCGGCAACGGCCTGAAGTTCCACCGCCCCGGCGAGCCGCCGGTCGTCAAGCTCGACGGCGTGCCGGCCGCCGAGGACGGCTACGTCGCCTTCTCCGTGTCCGACTCGGGGATCGGCTTCGAGCCGGTGTACGCCGAGCGCATCTTCCGCGTCTTCGAGCGCCTGCATCCGCGCGACGTCTACGCGGGCACCGGCATCGGGCTCGCCCTGTGCCGCAAGATCGTCGAGCGCCACGGCGGAACGATCGTCGCCGAGGGACGCCCGGATGCCGGCGCCACGTTCACCATCACGCTGCCGCTGGTTCAGCCGGAGGCGCCGCCGCCGGGCCCGAACCGGCCGGCCGACGACACACCCACCCCGCTGGAGCACGCGCATGCCTGAAACCGCCGGAAGGGCGATCACGATCCTGCTCGCCGACGACGACGAGGACGACCGCCTGATGACCCGGGACGCGCTGCGCGACGCCCGGCTGCACAACGACCTGCGCTTCTGCATCGACGGCGTCGACCTGCTCGACTACCTGCACCGCCGCGGCCGGCACGCCGCCGAGGGCGCGGCGCCGCGGCCCGGGCTGATCCTGCTCGACCTCAACATGCCGCGGATGGATGGACGCGAGGCCCTGGGGGAGATCAAGAAGGATCCCGACCTGCGCTCGATCCCGGTCGTCGTGCTCACGACCTCCAAGGCCGAGGAGGACATCGTGCGCTCCTACGACCTCGGGGTGAACTCGTTCATCACCAAGCCGGTGACGTTCCTGGGCCTCGTCGAGGTCATGAAGGTGTTCTCGCGCTACTGGATGGAGATCGTCGACTTGCCTCCTGAAACCGTCCCGGCATGACGCCGGCCACCCCCACGATCCGGGTCCTCGTGGTGGATGATGATGAGGATGACCTCCTGCTGGCACGGTCAATGCTGGCGGAGGTCGGGTCACCACACTTCGAGGTCGACTGGGCGCGCACGTCGCAGGAGGCGCTGACGTTCCTCGAGCGCGGGCCGCACGACGTCTACCTGGTCGACTACCGGCTCGGCGAGCACACCGGTCTGGAGGTGGCGCGCACGATCCTGATCGGCGAGCGCCACACCCCGGTGATCATGCTCACCGGCCTGCACGACCGCGACGTCGACGTGCGCGCGGCCGAGCTCGGCATCGCGGACTACCTGGTCAAGGGCCGGCTGGACGCGACCACCCTGGAGCGCTCGATCCGTTACGCGATCAAGCACCAGCGGGCGCTGCGCGCGCTCGCCGAGTCCGAGGAGCGCTACGCGCTGGCGATGGCCGGCGCCAACGACGGCCTGTGGGACTGGGACCTGCGCACCGATCGGCTGTACCTGTCCGCGCGCTGGAAGACGATGATCGGCTTCGAGGCCGCCGAGCTGGGCGACGAGCCCGCGGAGTGGTTCGAGCGCATCCACGCCGAGGACCGCCCGCTCGTGCTCCAGGCGCTCGACGCCCACCTGCAGGGCCGATCGGCGCACTTCGAGTCCGAGTACCGGGTGATGGCCCGCGACGGCCGCTACCGCTGGATGCTCGCGCGCGGGCTCGCCGTGCGCGGGATCGACGGCCGCCCGTCGCGCGTGGCCGGCTCGCAGACCGACATCACCGAGCGCAAGGCGACCGAGCGCCAGCTGCAGCACGACGCCCTGCACGACGCGCTGACCGGTCTGCCGAACCGCGTGCTGTTCCTGGACCGCCTCCAGCACGCGATGCGGCGCGACCTGCGTCGCTCCGGCGCCGAGGCGACCGCGGTCCTGTTCCTCGACCTCGACCGCTTCAAGATCGTCAACGACTCGCTCGGCCACCTGGTCGGCGACCGGCTGCTGGTCGAGGTCGCGCGCCGGCTCGAGGACGCGCTGCGGCCGGGTGACACGGTGGCACGCCTGGGCGGCGACGAGTTCACGGTCCTGCTCGAGGATCTCACCGACCGCTACGAGGCGGGCGTCGTGGCCGACCGGATGCTGGCGACGCTGAACGCGCCGTTTGAGTTCGAGGACCGCGAGCTGTACCTGAGCGCCTCGATCGGCATCGCGATGGCCGTCCCGGGGGCGACGCCGGACGAGGTGATCCGCGATGCCGACGCCGCCATGTACCGCGCCAAGGCCGAGGGCAAGGGCCGCCACGCGATGTTCGACACCGCGCTGCACGAGGCGGCGGTCGCCCGGCTGGAACTCGAGACCCGCTTGCGACGCGGGCTGTCGGCGGCCGGCGACGGCGGCGGACTGCAGGTCGCCTACCAGCCGATCGTGCGCGCCTCGGACGGGCGGCTGCACGGCTTCGAGGCGCTCGCGCGCTGGCGCGACGCCGACGGGCGCGTGCTGCGGCCCGACCAGTTCATCCCGGTGGCCGAGGAGACCGGCCTGATCTCCGAGCTCGGGCGGCTCGTGCTGCGCTCGGCGTGTCGGCAGCTGAGCCGCTGGCGCCGCGACCACGGCGTGCCGGAGCTCACGATGGCGGTGAACATCTCCGGGCGCCAGCTGCAGGAGCCCGGCCTGGCCGACGTGGTCGAGGCGGCGCTCAACGACCACGGGCTGGAGCCCGAGGCGCTGCGCCTGGAGATCACCGAGACCGCGGCGGCGGCGGACTACACGGCGGTGCGGATCGCGCTCGAGGAGTTGCATCACCGCACCGGCGTGCGGGCGCACCTCGACGACTTCGGCACCGGCACGTCGTCGCTGACGTTCCTGCGCGGCTTCCCGGGCGACGGGCTGAAGATCGACCGCTCGTTCGTGCTGGCGATGGCCGACGACGAGGGCGCGTTCCAGATCGTCAAGGCGATCCTGCGGCTCGCCCACGACCTCGGCCTCGCCGTCGTCGCCGAGGGCGTCGAGACCCCCTGGCAGCTGCACATGCTGCGCGAGCTGCGCTGCGAGTTCGCCCAGGGGTTCCTGCTCGCGCGCCCGCTGGCGCCGGAGGCGGCCGAGGAGCTGATCGCCCGCGGCGACGCATGCGTGGGCGGGTCCGCTAACCTTTCGTAAGTTCTCGCCTGGATCGCCCTCACCCTCTTCGTCCTGGCCGCCCTCGCGTTCGACCTGCGCGCGGGGGCCAAGGCCGCCCCGTCGATGCGCTCGGCGCTCGTCTGGTCGGTCGTGTGGACCGCGATCGGCACCGCGTTCGCCGCGCTGGTGCTCGCCTTCGGGTCCGGCGCCCAGGCCGGCGAGTACCTGGCCGGCTTCCTGATCGAGAAGTCGCTGTCGCTGGACAACCTGTTCGTCTTCGCCGTCCTGTTCTCGTTCTTCGCCGTGCCGGACAGCCTGCGCCAGCGCGTGCTGGTGCTCGGGATCGCGGGCGCGATCGTCCTGCGCGTGCTGTTCATCGTCCTCGGCGCCGCCGCGCTGGACGCGGTGCACGCCGTGACCTA
>JAXDHL010000369.1:0-2500 GCA_034664525.1 Solirubrobacteraceae bacterium | reverse complement strand
TTCCGGTTCGCCAACTCCCTGTTCGAACCGGCCTGGAACCGCAACACGATCCGCTCTGTCCAGATCACCGCCGCCGAGGACATCGGCATCGGCGAGCGGGCGGGCTTCTACGACCGCGCCGGCGCGCTGCGCGACCTCGTGCAGAACCATCTGCTGCAGCTGCTCTGCCAGGTCGCGATGGAGCCGCCGGTCGACTTCGGGGCCGACGAGGTCCGCAACGAGAAGGTCAAGGTCCTGCGCGCGATCCGTCCGCCGAGCGAGCACGACGTCCGGCGCATCGCGGTGCGCGCGCAGTACGGCCCGGGCGTGATCGGCGGCGAGCCCGTCCCCGGCTACCTCGAGGAGCCCGGAGTCCCGCCCGACTCGACGACCGAGACCTTCGTCGCGCTGCGGCTGGAGATCGAGAGCTGGCGCTGGGCGGGCGTGCCGTTCTACCTGCGCACCGGCAAGCGGCTGGCGCGCAAGGTGACCGAGATCGCGATCGAGCTCAAGTCGGTCCCGCACCTCGGGTTCGCCCAGGACGGGTCGATCGGCGTGCAGCCGAACCTCGTGATCCTCACGATCCAGCCCGACGAGGGCGTGACGATCTCGCTCGCGGCCAAGATCCCCGGCACGCTGATGCGGATCCGGCCGGTGCTGATGCAGTTCCTCTACGGGAGCTCGTTCCTGTCGGAGTCGCCCGAGGCCTACGAGCGCCTGATCCTCGACGTCATGCGCGGCGACCCCACGCTCTTCACGCGCGCCGACGAGGTCGAGGCGCAGTGGCGCATCTGCGACCCGATCCTGCAGGCGTGGGCGTGCGAGCCGGGTCCACTGCCGACCTATCCGGCCGGCTCGCAGGGTCCCGAGGAAGCAGACCGGATCCTCTGCCCAGGCGACAGCTGGCGCCGGATCTGATCAGCTTGCGTCGGCAGGGCGGCGGTCTATCCCCACCCGCGATGGCCGCTCCAGACCCGCACATCACCATGATCCGGCCGGTCCGGCCGAGGACCCCGCAGGGCTGTGAGGAGTGCCTGCGCATCGGGTCGCCCTGGTTGCACCTGCGCCTGTGCCTGACCTGCGGGCACGTCGGGTGCTGCGACTCCTCGCCCCACCGCCACGCCCACCGGCACGCGCATGTGGCCGGACATCCGATCGTCCAGTCCTTCGAGCCCGGAGAGGATTGGCGCTGGTGCTACATCGACGAGCAGTTCGTGTGACCCGCCTGGTCGGGCTCGTCGCCGACTACGGTCCGGGCGACCTCCGGTTCGCGGAGACGATCCAGCGGCTTGCGCTGCTGGCCCCGGAGGCTGAGCTGTCGCCGACGTGTGTCGCCGACGGCGACACGCTGGCCGCAGGGCTGTGCGTAGCCGACCTGGCGCTCGGCCCGGGCCCGCCCGGGCGCGTCGTGGTCCACGACGTCGCAGCGCAGGCGGGCGATCGCTGCGTCTGGATCGGCCGCACGCGCGACGGCACGCTGGTCGTCGGCGCCGACCGCGGATACGCGTGGTCGTTCGTCGTTCCCCGGTTGCGTAGGCTGTGGGCGCTCGACGTGCCGGCCGACGCCGAGCTCACGTTCGCGATCCGGCACGCGTTCGCCGGCCACCCCCACGCGCTCCGCGGCGCGATCGATCGCACGCGCGTGCCCGCCCCGCCGGAGTGCGTGCTGGTCTGGACCGACGCCGCCGGACGCCTGCAGACGACGCTGGCGAGGGCGCCGGGCGACCGGCTGGTCGTGCAGATCGGCGACTGCCGCGAGCCGGTGCGCCTGCGCGACGGCCGCCGGGAGCCCGGCGACGGAGAGCTCGTCCTCGAGCCCGGTACCTACGGGCTGCACCGCCTCACGCTCGGCGGCGGCCGCGCGGCCGATCGCTTCGGCGCGCCCGCCGCTCGCACGCCCGTGACGGTCATCCCGGCCGGACGCTGACCTCGTCGGCGCGCGCGGCCAGGACCGCGTCGACCTTCCCGGCCAGCCGCTCCTCGGCACGAGTGACGCCCGCGTGGTGCAGGTTGGCGATCACCACGCGGACGCGGTTGAGCGTGATGACGAGATCGGGATGCCGGTGATAGTCGTCGACGTGCTCGGCGATGTAGTCCGCGAACGCCTTGGCTTCCTCGTAGTCCCGGAACGCCAGCTCACGGACCAGCGCGTTGCGTTGCACCTGCCAGCCGCTCACTGCGGCCCCACAAGACCGTAGTCGCCGTCGCGCCGCAGGTAGAGGACCTTGCCGCGCAGGTCCGCGGCGTCGGTGAAGTAGAGGAAGCTGTGGCGCACGAGATCCAACTCCGCGCGCGCCTGGGCGAGCGTCAGCGCGCTGCTGTAGCGGCTGGGCTCGGGGACGACGACGTCGTCGGCCTCGTCGGCCAGGACACTGCCTTGCGGGTGCAACAGGATGATGTGGGCGTCGTCGACGACCCGGTGCACGACGACGTCCTCGCCGGTGCGCATGTGCACGAAGACGTGGAAGCGCTCGGCATCGTCGATCAGGTCCGAGATCGCCTCGTAGGTCGACTCCGGGTG
>JAXDHL010000368.1:0-5146 GCA_034664525.1 Solirubrobacteraceae bacterium | reverse complement strand
ACCGAGCCGACGGCCGGCCAGGCCGTGCTCGAAGCCGCGCGCGGGCTGCGCTACCGCGACTTCCTGACCGTCGCGCTGGTGATCGACGGCGAGGACCTGTTCCCGGACAACTGGATCTACATCCACGAGCCGGGCGTCCGCGTCGGCCGGATCCAGAACTTCCGCTCGTGGAGCCCGTGGATGGTCCCGGACCCCAAGAAGGCCTCCGTCGGTCTCGAGTACTTCTGCTTCCAGGGCGACGACCTGTGGGACGCCTCCGACGAGCAGCTCGTCGAGATGGCCAAGGACGAGATCCACCAGCTCGGGCTCGCCGACCGTGCGAAGGTCGAGCGCGGGTTCGTGACCCGGGTGCCGCTCGCCTATCCGATGTACGACGCCGACTACGCCCAGCGGGTGGCGACGATCCGGGGCTGGCTGGAGACGTTCTCGAACCTCCAGCAGGTCGGCCGCAACGGGCTGCACCGCTACAACAACTCCGACCACTCGATGCTGACCGCGATCCGCGCGGTGGAGAACATCCTCGACGGCGCGCGCCACGACCTCTGGGAGGTCAATGCCGAGTCGGTGTACCACGAGGAGCACGTGGAGGATGAGCACCCCTACAAGCGCGCGCCGGACACGCAGGCGATGCGCGAGCCGCTGGCCTCAGAGGGCTAGAGCCAGCGTGCGCGCTTGAACGACGCGTAGAGGCCGACCGCGGTCGCGACCATCAGTGCGACCGCGAGCGGGTAGGCGGCCGGCCAGCGCAGCTCGGCCATGTGCGTGAAGTTCATGCCGTAGAACGACGCGATGAACGTCGGCACGGTGATGATCGCGGCCCACGCGGAGATCTTGCGCACGATGTCGCTCTGCTCGACCGAGATCACCGCCATGTTGGCCTCGAGCACCGTCGTCAGCAGGTCGCGCTGGGCGGCGACCTCCTCGTTGACGAGCTTGAGGTGGTCGGCGACGTCGCGGAAGTACGTGCGCAGCGCCGGCGTGACGAACGGGAACGTCCCGCGCTCCAGCGCGTCGGCCGGCCCGAGCAGCGGGTGCACGGCACGGTAGAAGTCGGTCACCTCGCGGCGCAGGAAGTAGATCCGCTCGGTCGGCGCGACCGTGCCCCCGAACACCGTGTGCTCGACCTCCTCGATGTCGCGCTCGAGCCCCTCGACGACCGGCGCGTAGGAGTCGACGACCTTGTCCAGGATCGCCCACACGACCGCGCCGGCCCCCTCCTCGAGCAGTTCGCGGCGCTCCTCGAGGCGCAGCCGCGCGCCGTGCAGGTCGCTGGCCGCGCCCTGGCGGACGGTGATGACGAAGCTCGGGGCGACGAAGACCGCGATCTCCCCGAACTCGACCTCCTCGCGGTCATCGACGTAGCGCGCGGTGCGCAGGACCAGGAAGGCGACGTCGTTGTCGTACTGCTCGACCTTCGGTCGCAGATGGAACGACTGCGCGTCCTCGACCGCGAGCTCGTGCAACCCGAAGGTGCGCTGCACGTGCTCGAGCTCCTCGGGTGACGGCTCGACCATGCCGAGCCAGATGAAGCCCGGGGCGGAGCGGCAGATCGTGGCCGCCTCCTCCGGCGTCATGGCTTCCGTCCGCTGACGGCGCCCGTCGCGGTAGTGCGCGCAGTCGACGATCACCGACCAGCATCAGACACCCGCGCCCGGCGGGGGTCAAGCCGGACGCCGGTTCGACATCGCGGCCAATCGCGGCGGCCGAGGTTTGGCCCTGCGTAAAGTTGCGCAAACGGTCGCTGTCTGGTTCCTTTTGCGCAACATGACGGGCCCAACTCTGCGCAATTCGCCAGCCGAGCTTCGGAAATCGGCGGAGCAGCACCTGTGGTTGCACTTCACTCGCATGTCGGCCGCCCGCGGTGAGGGCCTGCCGATCATCGTGTCCGGCGACGGCTGCTACCTGACCGACATCGACGGCCGCCGCTACCTCGACGGGCTGGCCGGCCTGTTCGCGGTCCAGATCGGCTACGGGTACGGCGACGAGGTCGGAGAGGCGGCCGCCGCGCAGATGCGCGAGCTGCCGTTCTACACGAACTGGAGCTACGCGCATCCGCGGGCGATCGAGCTCGCCGAGGAGGTCGCCTCGCTGGCGCCGGGCGACCTGAACCGGGTGTTCTTCGTCTCGGGCGGCTCGGAGGCCGTCGAGTCCGCCTGGAAGCTCGCCCGCCAGTTCCACGCCGAGCACGGCGAGCGCCGCTGGAAGGCGATCAGCCGCAACGTCGCCTACCACGGCACGACGATGGGTGCGCTGTCGATCAACGGCATCCCGAGCCTGCGCGCGCCGTTCGAGCCGCTCGTGCCGGAGGTCGCGCACGTGCGCAACACGAACCGCTACCACCGGCCCGCGGGGGAGACCGAGGAGGCGTTCACCGCCTTCCTGCTCGACGACCTCGAGCACACGCTCGACGCCACGGGCGCGGACACGGTCGCGATGATCATCATGGAGCCCGTCCAGAACGCCGGCGGCTGTTTCCTGCCGCCGGCCGGTTATTGGAAGGGCGTGCGCGAGATCTGCGACCGCGAGGGCATCCTCCTGGTCGCCGACGAGGTCATCTGCGGCTACGGCCGCCTCGGCGCCTGGTTCGGCTCGGAGAAATACGACATCCGGCCCGACATCGTCACCTGCGCGAAGGGCCTGTCGAGCGCGTACGCCTCGATCGGCGCGGTCGTCACGACCGACCGGGTCGCCGAGCCGTTCCTCGACGGCGCCGCCTCGTTCAGCCACGGCATCACGTTCGGCGGGCACCCCGTCCAGTGCGCGATCGCGCTCAAGAACCTCGAGATCATGAAGCGCGAGCGCATCGTCGAGCACGTCGCCGACGAGCAGGACGCGTTCAAGCGGACGCTGATGCAGCTCGCCGACCTCCCGATCGTCGGCGACGTCCGCGGTACCGGCTTCTTCTATGCGATCGAGCTGGTGCGCGACAAGGAGACGCGAGCGGGCTTCACCGACGAGCAGTCCGAGTCGCTGCTGCGCGGCTTCCTGTCCCAGCGGCTGCTCGACGCCGGGCTGATCTGCCGCGCCGACGACCGCGGCGACCCCGTGATCCAGATCTCCCCGCCGCTCGTGGCCACGCAGGAGCAGTTCGACGAGATCGCGGGCATCCTCGGCACCGTCCTGGACGAGGCGTGGGCTCAGGTGGCCTGAGCCGCGGCGCCATCGGGCGCCCGGCTTCCCTCGATGACCTGGACGGGCGGCTGATCGCGGCGCTGCAGGACAACGGCCGCGAGAAGTTCCGCGCGCTCGCGGGCCAGCTCGGCTGCTCGGAGGCGACGATCCGCAACCGCTATTCGCGGCTCGTGGACTCCGGCGTGATGCAGGTCACCGCGGTCACCAACCCGCTGGGCATGGGCTACGACGCGATGGCGATGCTCGGCATCACCGTCGAGGGGCCGCCCGAGCTGGTCGCCGACCAGCTCGCGACCTGGCAGGAGGCGATCTACGTCGTGGTGGTGGCCGGACGCTTCGACGTGCTGGTCGAGCTCGTCAGCCGCGACCGCCGCGACCTGCTGGAGCTCATCACCCGCGTCCGGACCCTCGAGGGCGTGACGACCACGGAGACGTTCGTGTACCTGGACCTGGCGAAGCAGCTGTTCGACTTCGGCGCCGTGCCCGCCGCGGCGGAGCCGGCCCCGCGATGAGCGCCGACATCGCCCTGCGCGGGCTCACCAAGCGCTTCGGGGACCAGACCGCCGTCGACGCGCTGGACCTCGACATCGAGGCGGGCGCGTTCTTTGCCCTGCTCGGGCCGTCGGGCTGCGGGAAGACGACGACGTTGCGGATGATCGGCGGCTTCGAGGACCCGACGGCGGGGACGGTCCACCTCGGCGGCGAGGACGTCACCGGCCGCCCGCCGTTCAAGCGCGACGTCAACACGGTCTTCCAGTCCTACGCCCTGTTCCCGCACCTCGACGTCGAGCGCAACGTCGCCTTCGGGCTCGAGCGTCGCAAGGTCGCCAAGGGCGAGGTGCGCCGGCGGGTGGCCGAGGTGCTCGAGCTCACCCAGCTGACCGGCTACGAGCGCCGCAAGCCGGGACAGCTCTCGGGCGGCCAGCAGCAGCGCGTCGCGCTCGCCCGCGCGCTCGTCAACCGGCCGAAGGCGCTGCTGCTCGACGAGCCGCTCGGCGCGCTGGACCTGCGCCTGCGCCGCCAGCTGCAGCTCGAGCTCAAGCGCATCCAGCAGGAGGTCGGCATCACGTTCATCCACGTGACGCACGACCAGGAGGAGGCGATGACGATGGCCGACGAGATCGCGGTGATGAACGCCGGCCGGGTCGAGCAGCGCGGGGCCGCCGCCGACCTCTACGAGCACCCGCGCACCGCGTTCGTCGCCCAGTTCCTCGGCACCTCGAACCTGATCGACGGGCAGATGGTCGGTCAGCGCGAGTTCCGCACCGCCTCCGGGGTCCGGCTGCAGGTGCCGGACATGAACGGCTCGACGCCGACCGGCGACGTGTGCGCCGGCGTGCGGCCGGAGAAGATCGACGTCGTCGTCTCCGAGGACGCGGCCCGCCTCGGCGGCGCCGTCAACGTGCTCGAGGGGCAGGTCGCGCTCGCCAGCTTCCTCGGCACCGCCTTCCAGTACGTCATCACCACGGCCGCCGGTGAGGAGATCACCGTCGTGGAGCAGAACCGGGTCGGCAGTCACGCGCTCGGGCCGGGCCGCAAGGTCCTGCTCGCGTGGCATCCCGAGCACACCTTCGTCGTCGCACGCCAGCCGCAGGACAGCTAGGAGCACCATGTCGCAGCAGGATCTCGATCGCCTCTTCGAGCAGTTGCTCGAGGGCGGACCAGCCTCACGCCGCGCCTTCTTCCGGCGCGCGGGCGCCACCGGCTTCGCACTCACCGGCGCCTCGACCTTTCTCGCCGCGTGCGGCGGCATCCAGACGGCGAAGAAGCCGGGCAAGGCGCCGGCCGCGGTCAACCACGCGAAGACGGCGATCGACCAGCTGCACATCTCCAACTGGCCGCTCTACATCGACAAGAAGGTCAACAAGGAGTTCGTCAAGCGGTACGGCGTCAAGGACTTCAAGTACACGGAGGACGTCAACGACAACGAGGAGTTCTTCGGCAAGGTCCGCCAGCCGCTGGCCGCGGGGACCGACACCGGCCGCGACATCATGGTCCTGACGGACTGGATGGC
>JAXDHL010000367.1:0-9284 GCA_034664525.1 Solirubrobacteraceae bacterium | reverse complement strand
CTGATCGTCGAGCACTACACGGTGTCGACGACGCTCGCGTCGCCGCTCGCGTACTGGTCGGACTGGCGCAGCCCGGCCGAGGGCGAGTATCCCAAGACCTGCGCCCACTTCATCGTCGACACCGACGGCCGGATCTACCAGGCCGTCAGCCTGCGCCTGATCTGCCGCCAGGCGCTCGGCGTCGGCTACACCTCGATCGGGATCGAGCACGTCGGGATGACCGACGCCCAGGTGATCGGGAACCGCGCCCAGATGCACGCCTCGCTGCAGCTCACGCGCTGGCTCCAGCACCGCTACGGGATCCCGACCCGGCGCGTGATCGGTCACGCCGAGGTCCGCTCGTCGCCCTACTTCCGCGATCACGTGCCCGGCGACTCCTACCACGTGGACATGCAGCCGTGGGCGATGCGCCGCTACCGCGCCTGGCTGCGCAGCGGCTGACGCATCGCGGCTACGGCGCCGCGACCGTCGCCGTCGTCTCGCGCTCGGACGTGAGCCGGTGCGCGAAGTAGACCGGGATCACGCTCAGCGCGACGACGAAGAACGCCACCACGTTGACGATCGGCAGCTGGTTCGGCCGCGAGAGGTTCGTCAGGATCCAGAGCGGGAGCGTCTGGTCGCCGCCGGCGGTGAACGTCGTCACGATCACCTCGTCGAAGGACAGACCGAACGCCAGCAGCCCGCCCGCCACGAGCGCGCCGCGCAGCTGCGGAAGGGTGACGAGCCGGAACGTCTGCCACGGGTCGGCGCCGAGGTCGGCACTCGCCTCCTCGAAGGAGCGCGACATCCGCCGCAATCGCGCGACCGCGTTGTTGTAGACCACGACCACGCAGAACGTCGCGTGGCCGACGATGATCGTGAACAGGCCGAGCTGGACCCCGAACGGCGCCAGCGCCTCGCGGAACGTGGCGTTGAGCGCCATGCCGGTGACGATGCCGGGCAGCGCGAGCGGAAGCACGACCAGGAACGAGACGGCGTCGCGCCCGAAGAAGTCGAAGCGGGCGACGGCGATCGCCGCCAGCGTCCCCAGGATCAGCGCGATCAGCGTCGCGCCGATGCCGGCCTTGATCGACATCCACAGCGCGTCGCGCACGCCGGGGTTGTCGATCGCCTTGCCGAACCAGTGCAGCGTCGTCCCCTCGATCGGCCACTGCGAGGTCCGGCCCGGGTTGAACGCATACAGCACGATCACGGCGATCGGGATGTAGATGAACGCCAGCACGAGGCCGGTGGCGATCCGCAGGACCAGCTTCGTGCCACGGCTCAGATACATCGGCTCACAGGTTGTCGAACGCGCCCAGGCGCCGGGCGACGAGCAGGTAGACGATCATCACCACGACCGGCACGGTCGCGAACGCGGCGGCCAGCGGGAGGTTGTTGGCGACCCCGACGTTCGTGTAGACGACGTTGCCGATGAACTGCGTGCTCGAGACCAGCTGCGGCGTGATGTAGTCGCCCAGCGTCAGCGAGAACGTGAAGATCGAGCCCGCGACGACCGCCGGGAACACGAGCGGCAGGATCACCCGGCGCAGCGTCGTCCACGGCTTGCCGCCGAGATCCCCGGAGGCGTCGAGCAGCGACACCGGCAGCCGCTCGAGCCCCGCGTAGATGGGGATGATCATGTACGGCAGCCACAGGTACGTGAAGACGAGCCAGGTGGCGACGTTGCCGAATCCCGGGCCCGTCAGGCCGAGCGGATGCAGCGCCCAGTTGAGGATCCCCTCGGTGGAGAGGATGGTCCGCCACGCGTAGACCTTGACCAGGTAGCTCGACCACAGCGGCAGCAGCACCGCCACGACGAGCAGCGCCTTCACGCGCGGGCGGGCGACCTTGGCCATGTAGAACGCGATCGGGAACGCCAGCACCACGTCGGCGACCGTCACCAGCGCGGCGATCGTCATCGTGCGGGCCGCGATCGTCCGGTAGGTCGAGCCCTCGGCGATCGTCTGGAAGTTCTGCGTCCCGTACTCGTGGACGACCTGGGACGTGAACGGGTCCAGGCGCCAGAACGCGGCCACGAACAGGACCGCCAGCGAACCGAGGTACGCCAGGCCGAGCCACCCGAGCGGCCCGGCCAGCAGCAGCCCGAGCTGGGTCCGGCGGTGGGCGTGCAGGCGGTCGGCGAGCCGCCGGCCCACCGACCGCCTGACCGCGACCGAGGTCACGTCGAGCGGGCCGCCATCAACCCTTGATCTCCGTCCAGGCGGCGACCCACTCCGAGTAGTCCTTGCAGACCGCCCCTCGGGCATCGCCGCACTGCTTCGTGGGCGTGGTCCAGAAGGCCACCTTCTTGAAGTAGCTCTCGTCGTTGGCGTGGTACGTCTTGCAGTGGTCCTTGTTCTGCGTGACGTCGCAGGCCTTGCGGTTGGACGGCGCCTCGCCGAACCACTCCGACACGCCGGCGTTCGCCTTCGGGCTGATGATGTGGTTCATCCACATGTACATGCAGTTCGGGTGCTTGGCCTTGGCCGAGATCATCCAGGTGTCCGACCAGCCGGTCGCGCCTTCCTTCGGCAGCAGCGTCTCGACCGGCACCGGCTTCTTGTCGCCGGTCAGCAGGTTGGCGATGAACTGCCACGTCGTCCCGACGACGCTGTCGCCCTGCGCGAACGCGGTCTGCTCCTTCGTGTAGTCCGACCAGTATCCGCCGATGTACTGGCGCTGCTGCTTGAGCAGGGCGACCGCGGCGCTGAACTGCTTGTCGTCGAGCTCGAACGGGTTGGTGATCTTGAGCTCGGGCTTGTGCGCCTTCAGCCAGACCGCCGCGTCGGCGATGTAGATCGGGTTGTCGTAGGCGGTCACCTTGCCCTTGTAGGACTGCATCTGGGCGGGATCGAAGACGGCGTCCCACGAGGTCAGCGAGCCCGGGATCTTGTCCTTGCGCCACATCAGCAGGTTCGCGCCGCGCCCCTGCGGGATGCCGTACATCTGCCCGTTGACCGAGTTGAAGTCGCGGTTCTTCAGCGCGGGGAAGACGTCCTTGTAGTTGGGGACGAGCCCCGTGTTGACCGGGGCGACGTCGCCGCCCGCGATCAGGCGCAGCGTCGCGTCGCCGGACGCCGACACGCCGTCGTACTGGCCGGTGCGCATCAGCGTGACCATCTCGTCGGAGGTGTTGCCGATCTTGACCGACACCTGGCAGCCCGTCTGCTTCTCGAAGTCGGTCACCCAGTCCACGCTCGGGTCGGTCGAGCCGTCCTCGACGTAGCCTGCCCAGGCGATCAGGCTGACCTTGCCCTCCCCCTTGCCCAGCGTCTTGAGCTCCTTGATGCCCTTCGGCGGCGTGACCTTCGCCCCGCTGCCGCTGCCCGAGCCCTGCGCCCCGCTGCTCGACGAGTCACCGCCGCACGCGGCGACGCCCAACGAGAGCACGGCGGCGATCCCCAGCACGCCAAGCCATCGACGGTTGATCATGTCCCCTCCTGCGGTGTAGGTGCGATCGCCGACGTCTGATCGTCGCGCCACGCGATCGTGATGGGTCGTCCGCGCTCGGCGAGCGCCTGTGCGGACGTCGTGTCCAGGTTCTGGCGGACGACCTGCAACTCGCCGCCAAGGTCCAGCGCGACGGTGTAGCGCGTGACCATACCGGCATAGGCGACCTCGCGCACCACGCCGGACTCCGTGTGCAGCCCGTCCGGCGCGGCGTCGCCCGGCGCCAGCACGCGGATCTTCTCCGGGCGCACGGTGAAGCGCCGGCCGCTGCGCTCGAGCACGTTCGAGACGCCGACGAACCCGGCGATGAACTCGCTCGCCGGCCGCTCGTAGACCTCCGCCGGCGGTCCGACCTGCTCGATCCGCCCGGCGTTGAAGACGGCGAGGCGGTCGCTCATCGTCAGCGCCTCCTCCTGGTCGTGGGTCACGTAGACGAACGTGATGCCGATGTCGCGCTGGATCGCCTTGAGCTCGACCTGCATCTGCTGGCGCAGCTTGAGGTCGAGCGCCCCCAGCGGCTCGTCGAGCAGCAGCACCTGCGGCTCGTTGACGATCGCGCGGGCGAGCGCGACGCGCTGGCGCTGGCCGCCGCTCAGCTGCGCGGGCTTGCGCGACTCGTAGCCCGCGAGTCGCACGAGCTCGAGCGCCCGCGCGGCGCGCTGCCGGCGCTCGTCGCGCCCGACCTTCTTGATGCGCAGCCCGTACTCGACGTTCTCGCCGACGGTCATGTGCGGGAACAGCGCGTAGTCCTGGAAGACCGTGTTGACATCACGCGCGTACGGCGGGCGGCCGGTGACGTCGGTGCCGGCCAGCGACACCGTTCCGGCGTCGGGCTGCTCGAAGCCCGCGATCAGCCGCAGCGTCGTCGTCTTGCCCGACCCGGAGGGGCCGAGCATCGTGAAGAACTCGCCGCGCGCGATGTCGAGATCCACGCCGTCGACCGCGCGCACCTCCCCGTAGTGCTTGCGCAGGCCGCGGAGCGTCACATCCGCCGGACTTTCGGAGGCGGCGGCGGCGACGGCGACGGCGGCGGCGGGCTGCGGCACGAAGTCGTACCCTTCCGGTCGCGCCGGACGGACGCCAATCGTGCGATCGGAGAACCGCCCGACCGGCTTTTGGACTTCGCACCATGGTCGACCCTCCCCCGCGGTCGCCATGCTGGCGCGCATGAGCGGAGAACACGAGACGCGGTTCTGGCACCCGTTCGCCGACATGGGCGCCGTGCGCGGCAAGGAACTGGTGATCGAGCGGGGCGAGGACGTCTGGGTGTGGGACGCCGAGGGCCGCCGCTATCTCGACGCGACCGCGAGCCTCTGGTACTGCAACGTCGGCCACGGCCGGCCGGAGATCGCCGCGGCCGTCGCGGCGCAGCTGTCCAAGCTGGAGGCCTACTCGGCGTTCGGGGACTTCGCCAACGCGCCGGCGAACGAGCTCACGGCGCGCCTCGCCGAGCGCGCGCCGATGCGCGATGCCCGCGTCTTCCTCGGCTCGGGCGGCGGCGACGGGATCGAGACGGCCGCCAAGCTCGCGCGGCGCTACTGGCAGGAGACCGGCAGCCCCGACCGCAACCGCCTGCTGGTGCGCACCAACGCCTACCACGGCACGCACGGCTACGGGACCGCGCTGGCCGGCATCCCCGCCAATCGCGCCGGGTGGGGCCCGCTGCCCGAGGACGTCTCGATCGTGCCCCACGACTCGCTCGACGTGCTGCGCCAGGAGGTCGGCCGGATCGGCGCCGACCGCATCGCCGCCGTCTTCGTCGAGCCGGTGATCGGCGCCGGCGGCGTGCATCCGCCCGCCCCGGGCTACATCGAGGGCGTCGCCGAGCTCTGCGAGCAGACGGGGATCCTGCTCGTCTGCGACGCCGTGATCTGCGGCTTCGGCCGTCTCGGCACGTGGTTCGGGATCGAGCGCTGGCCGGACGTCGTGCCCGACCTGATCGTCTTCGCCAAGGGCGTCACCAGCGGCTACCTGCCGCTCGGCGGAGTGGTCGCCTCCGGCCGGGTGGCCGAGCCGTTCTTCGCCGCCCCCGGTGGCCCGATCCTCCGTCACGGCGCGACCTACGCCGGACATGCCACCTGCTGCGCCGCCGCGCTCGCGAACCTCGACCTGCTCGAGCGAGACGGGCTGCTCGCGCGTGGCCAGGAGCTCGAGGGCGACCTGCACGACGCGCTGTCCCAGCTTGCCGGGCACGAGCTGGTCGGCGAGGTCCGCGGCGGGACCGGACTGCTCGGCGCCGTCGAGCTCGCGCCCGACGTCCTCGCCGACCGGCCCGGGGCACCCGCCGAGCTCGGTGCGCTCGCGCGGCGCAGCGGCGTGCTCGTGCGTCCGCTCGGCGCGGGGATCGCCGTCTCGCCGCCGCTGACGGCGACGCCCGACCACTTCGAGCTGATCATCGAGGCGCTGTCGACCGCGCTCGACGCGATGGCGTCCGCCCGGGTGGCCGGCTAGCGGATAATCGGCGCCGATGCCCGGCGCCGACACCGCATTCACGCTCGGCGACCTGCTCGCCCACGAGGAACTCGCGCTCGAGCTCGTCGCCGGCGATGGCGGCGGCGCCGCGGGCCGGCGGGTCGCGGGCGCGCACTCGATCGAGATCGAGCGGCCGTCGAGCTGGCTCGCGCCCGAGTGGGTGATGCTGACCGCGGGCACGCGGCTGCGCGGCAGCGCCAACGCGCAACGCGAGCTGATCCGCGAGCTCGACGACGCCGGCGTCGGCGCGCTCGGGCTCGGCCTCGAGCTCGTGTTCAAGCGGCCGCCGCCTGCGCTGCTGGCGGAGGCCGACGCGCGCGGGTTCCCGGTCTTCACCGTCCCGCTGCGGACGCCGTTCCGCGAGATCACCTCGGCGATCAACCGCGCGCTGCTGTCGAGCGACCTACGCACCTACCAGCGGCTGTCGTCGATGCAGCTCTACCTCGTCGACGCGCTGCGCGAGGCCGATCCGCGCGGCGTCGTCGTGGCCCGCCTGGCCGAGCTGCTCGACGCGAGCGTGCTCGTCCTCTCCCCCGCCGGCGCGGTCGACCTGGCCGTGGGCGACGCACCCGCCGAGGCCTTATGGGCGGCGATCGACGAGCGGCCGACGGCGCTGCACGAGCTCGACGTCGGCGGCTGGCACGCGGTCGCCACGCCGGTGCTCGCCGCCTCCGAGGATGAGCCGGTGGAGTGGCTCGTCGTCGCGTCACGGCGCTCCACGTTCGCCCACGGGTTGACCAAGCCGGTCGCGCAGGCGGCGGCGCCGCTGCTGGCCGCCACCGCGCGCCTGACCGCGACGGAGCGGATCCAGGAGCGGGCGATCCGCGGCGCGGTGCTCGACGATGTGCTCGATACGGTGGGCGACGCCCACCTGCGGGCCGCGCGCGCGGCCTCGCTCGGGCTCGACCTCGCCGCGCCCGCCCGGGTGCTGCTGGTGCGCGGGGCGATGCCCGAGGCGCTCGAGCGGGCGCTCGACCACGCGCGGGCCGCCCACCTGCTCGGCACGCGGCCCGGCGGGACGGTCGCCGCGCTGGTCCAGGGCACCGACGCCGACGTCCGCGCCCACGTCGAGGCACTGCTCGACGCCACGCCGGGAGCCGCCGCCGGCGTCGGGCGCCCGGTGACCGAGATCGCCGCCGTGCCGCACTCGCTGCGCGACGCCCAGCTTGCGCTGCAGCGGATCGCGTTCCACACGGCCCCGTCCGTCCGCTTGCTGGCGTTCGAGGACTTCGAGCTCGGCCTGCTGCTGATCTCCGAGGCGCCGCCCGAGCGCATCCAGCCGAAGGTCGAGGCCTGGACGGCCCTGCTGCGCGCCCGCCCGATGCTGTGGGAGGCGGTGGTCGCCTACTTCGACCACGACCTCGACGTGGTCCGCACCGCGCACGCGCTGCACCTCCACCCCAACTCGCTCCGCTACCGCCTGGCGCGCGTGGAGAAGCTGCTCGGCCGGTCGCTCAAGCAGCCGTCCACGATCGCGGGGCTCTACATCGCGATTCTCGCTTCCCCCGAAGCCTGAGCCCCGGCATTGGAGATCCCACGATTGCGCCCGCCCGCGCGATGCGATGCTTTGGGGTCATGGCCACGACTGCACCGACGCGCACTCTGAAGAACTTCATCGACGGCGAGTTCGTGGACGCCGCGGAGGGGGCGACGGAACCCGTCCTGAACCCCGCCACCGGCGAGCCCGTCGCCGACATGCCGCTGTCCACCGAGGCCGACGTCGACCGCGCCGTCGCCGCCGCCAAGGCCGCGGCCGATGGCTGGGCGGCCACGACGCCCGGCGAGCGCGCGCTGGCGCTGCTCAAGCTCGCCGACCGGATCGAGGAGCACGGCGAGGAGATCGCCCGTCTCGAGGCCGAGAACGCCGGCAAGCCGCTGAGCGCCGTGCTGGAGGACGAGATCCCGGCGATGGCCGACAACCTGCGCTTCTTCGCCGGGGCCGGGCGCCTGCTCGAAGGCCGCGCCTCGGGCGAGTACATGGAAGGGCACACGTCGATCATCCGCCGCGAGCCGCACGGCGTCGTCGCCCAGATCACGCCCTGGAACTACCCGCTGATGATGGCGATCTGGAAGATCGGCCCGGCGCTCGCGACCGGCAACACGATCGTCCTCAAGCCGGCCGAGACGACCCCGGTCACCACCGTCAAGCTCGCCGAGCTGGCGGCGGACCTGTTCCCCAAGGGCGTCCTCAACGTGATCACCGGTCACGGCCGGCCCGCCGGCTCGCACCTGGTCACCCACCGCGACGTCGAGATGGTCTCGCTCACCGGCTCGCCCGGCACCGGCAAGTGGATCGCTCGCGAGGCCGCCGACACCCTCAAGCGCGTGCACCTCGAGCTCGGCGGCAAGGCGCCGGTCGTCGTCTTCGACGACGTCGACATGGAGACCGCGATGGAGACGATCGCCGGCACCGGCTACTACAACGCCGGCCAGGACTGCACCGCCGCCACCCGCGTGCTCGCCTCCAAGAAGGTCTACGACGACGTCGTGAACGCCCTCACCCAGCAGGCCAAGGGCCTGGTCATGGGTGACACGATGAGCGCCGACACGACGCTCGGCCCGGTCAACTCCCAGCGCCAGCGCGCGCGCGTCGAGGGCTTCCTCGAGCGCCGTCCCGGCCACGCCGAGGTCGTCACCGGCGGCCGCGAGCCGGACCTGCCCGGCTTCTTCGTCGAGCCGACCGTGGTCGCCGGCCTGCGCCAGGACGACGAGATGATCCAGGACGAGATCTTCGGCCCGGTCATCACCGTCCAGCCGTTCTCCGACGAGGACGAGGCGATCGCGTGGGCCAACGGCACGCGCTACGGCCTCGCCTCCTCGGTCTGGACACGCGACATCGCCCGCGCCCACCGCGTCGCCAACGCGCTCAAGTTCGGCTGCGTGTGGATCAACGACCACATCCCGATCGTTTCCGAGATGCCGCACGGCGGCTACAAGGAGTCCGGCTACGGCAAGGACCTGTCGATGTACGCGCTCGAGGACTACACGCAGATCAAGCACGTGATGATCAACATCACGAGCTAAAGACTCTATAAACTAGAAAAAGGCTCTACACCTGGGTTGGTCCGCTGGACACCGCTCAAACCGCCTCATTCGGGGGTGTTTTCCCCGCATTTTTCCCGCACGGGGGTTCGAGGCACCCCTGAGAGTCCGCCGTGGCGTTTCGGCGCAAGAGCTCGCCCGCCGGCGAGTTCGACTGCCCCGGACGCTGACTGGGCGACGATCGCCGCTGTCCTGGACGAGGTAGCTCGCTGAGGACTACCGGTGGCGATCGAGGTCGACGTCGATGATGTCGCCGAGCTCGTTGGTGGCCCATCAGCCGCTTGCGCGAAGCCCGCTCATCGTGGAGCGGGTTTTCGGTTCTTCGGCCTCACGTGCGG
>JAXDHL010000366.1:0-3582 GCA_034664525.1 Solirubrobacteraceae bacterium | reverse complement strand
CGCGGTCGTGCATCCCGCCCTTGACCAGGATCTGGACGTTGGCGTTGTAGGTCTCGGGCGAGCCGAGGCCGAAGATGGCGGACACCGAGGCGACGATGATGACGTCGCGGCGGGCGAACAGGGCGGCCGTCGCGGCGTGGCGCAGGCGGTCGATCTCCTGGTTGATCGCCGAGTCCTTCTCGATGTAGAGGTCCCGGCTCGGGACGTACGCCTCCGGCTGGTAATAGTCGTAGTAGGAGACGAAGTACTCGACCGCGTTGTGCGGGAAGTAGGTCCGGAACTCGTTGCAGAGCTGGGCCGCGAGCGTCTTGTTGTGGGCCAGGATCAGCGCGGGGCGCTGCACGCGCTCGATGATCCCGGCCATCGTCATCGTCTTGCCGGTGCCGGTGGCGCCCAGCAGCGTGGTGAAGCGCTCGCCGGCGGTCAGGCCCTCGCCGATCGAGTCGATCGCCTTCGGCTGGTCGGCGGTCGGGGTGTAGACGCTGTCGAGCTTGAAGGGCGGCATGGGCGACGTCCAAGGATAGGCCCGAGGGGGGCGAATCGCGCGCGCTGGGCGACTAGGACATCTGATGGATGGATCATCCGCCCAGCGCTGGCAGCTCGTCGCCGCCGTGGCCGCCACGCAGTGGGGACGCATCACGGTGCACCAGCTGCGGGAGGCGGGGATCGGGCGTGGCGCGATCGAGAAGGCCGTCGCATGCGGGCGCCTGCATCGCGAGCACGTCGGCGTCTACGTCGTCGGCCACCTGGCGCCGTCCGACCTGGGCCGCTGGAACGGCGCCGTGCTCGCGTGCGGCGCCCGCTCCGCGCTCAGCCTGCGCAGCGCGGCGTCGCTGTTGCGGATCAGGTCCGGTGAGGGACCGGCGGTCGACGTCACGGTCCCGACCCGCAACGGGCGCCGCCGGCCCGGGATCGCGATCCATCGGGCACCGCTGCCGGAGCGCGACGTCGTCGTCCGCGACGGCATCCGGGTCACGACGGTGGCCCGGACGCTCGCCGATCTGGCGTACGTCCTGGATGCCGACGGCCTCCATCGTGCCGTGCGCGAGGCGCAGTACCTGAAGCTCTTCGACCTGGCGGCCACCCGGGCGGCGGCGCGGCGTAGGCCGAGTCGCGCCCTCGACGACCTCATCGAGGACATGACCGTGTCGAGCTCGGCACTCGATGACGCGTTCACGCGGCTGCTCGACCGTCACCGGTTCCCGCAGCCCACGGCACAGAAACGGCTGCTGGGCCACCGCGTCGACTACGTGTGGGAGGCGCAGCGGGTCGCGGTCGAGCTCGACGGCTGGTCGGCCCACGTCGCCTACGACGCGTTCCAGCGCGATCGCGCACAGGCCAACGCCCTGCAGCTCGCCGGCTGGCTCGTCCTGCGGTTCACGTGGGCCGACGTCCACCGCCGGCCGCGAGCGACCGTGGCGACGATCCGCCGGGCGCTTGGGCGAACGATCCATCCATCGGATGTATGAAGCGCCCCGCGGGCGAGCATCATGGCCGGGGTGAACTCCTCGTTCGGGCCGACGTCCGTCAACCTGTCCGAGGCCGCGCTGCTGAAGGCGGGCAACGTGTACTCGGTGACGCAGCCCGACGGCTCGCTGCCGCTCGGGGGCGCGCATCCCTACGGGCTGTACATGGACGACTGCCGGTACCTGAGCGGCTACGCGCTGGAGCTGGCGGGCGAGCCGCTGGTGTCGCTGGCGACCGCGGACGCAGGGCCGGCGACGCTCGTGCACGAGCTGACGAACCCGGAGCTGGACGGGTTGCCGGCGCAGACCGTCGGCGTGCGGGTGCGGCGCCGGCTGCACCCCGGCGGGATGACCGACGAGATCACGGTGAGCGCCTACGGCCGCCCGGTCAAGGCCACGCTGGAGCTGCGGGTGGAGGCGGACTTCGCGCCGATGCTCGCCGTGCGCGGGCTGATCGACGACGGCGCACCCCCGCCGGAACGCGACGGCGACCGCTTCGAGCGCACCGGCCGCGACGGCGTGATCCGCAGCACCACGGTCCGCGGCCCGCTCGTCCGGGAGCTCGACCTCGCCGCCGGGGAGACCGAAATCCTCACCGCGCAGTTCGAGCTCACACCGGCGCCCCGAGCCAAGCGCGCAGCGATCCAGCCGACGGCGACGCTGCGAACCGGCGACACCCGCACCCAGCAGCTGCTCGACCGGGCCTTCGCCGACCTCCGGAGCCTGACCTCGACGCTCGACGGCAAGGCGTACTACAGCGCCGGCATCCCCTGGTACGCCACGCTCTTCGGCCGCGACTCCCTGATCACGGCCCACCAGATGCTCGCGTTCGCGCCCGGAATCGCGGAGGACACCCTGCGCCTCCTGGCCGCGCACCTCGGCACGCGCGACGACCGCATCCACGAGGAGCAGCCGGGCAAGGTCCTGCACGAGCTGCGGATCGGCGAGGTCGCGGGTGCCGAACTGACCCCGCTCGCCCGCTACTACGGAACGGTCGACGCGACCCCCCTGTGGCTGTGCGTGCTCGCCGATCACGCCGAGTGGACCGGTGACCTCGGCCTGTTCCGCGAGCTCCGGCCGCAGGTCGACGCGATGCTCGGCTGGCTCGGCGGCGGCCTGCTCGAGTACGAGGCGCGGGCGCCCGGCGGGCTGCGCAACCAGGGCTGGAAGGACTCGGCCGAGGCCGTCTGCCACGAGGACGGGACGTGGCTCGAGCCGCCGATCGCGCTCGTCGAGGCCCAGGGCTACGCGATCGCGGCCCGGCGCGGAATCGCCCGCCTGCTCGAGCGCGCGGGCGAGACCGAGGCCGCCGCGCGGCTGCGTAGCGCCGCCGCCGCCCACGCCGAGCGGCTCGAGCGCCTCTGGCTCCCCGACCGCGGCTACTACGCGATGGCGCTCGACGGCCACGGCGAGCCGAGCCGCGCGCTGGCCTCCAACCAGGGCCCCCTGCTGTGGGCCCGTGCGCTCGAGCCCGGCCGGGCGGCGGCCGTCCGGGATGCGCTGACCGGCGACGCGCTGTTCAGCGGCTGGGGCATCCGGACGCTGGCGGCCGGGACGCCGGCGTACAACCCGGTCGCGTACCACCTCGGCTCGGTCTGGCCGCACGACACGGCGATGAGTGCCGGCGGCCTGCGCGCCTACGGCTTCGACGACCCGTTCCTGCGCGTCTTCGAGGCACTGCTGGACGCGGCGGCGAACTCCGCCAACGGCCGCCTGCCCGAGCTGTTCGCCGGCCACGCCCGGGGCACCCTCGCCAAGCCGGTGCCGTATCCGGTGTCCTGCCAGCCGCAGGCGTGGGCGGCCGGGGCGATCCCCTACCTCACCGGGCAGGCGCTCGGCCTCGAGCCGGATGGCTTCGCCGGCGTGCTGCACGTCCGCCGGCCGCTGCTGCCGCGCGGTGTCGACCGGCTGGACATCGTCGGTCTGCGCCTGGCGGGTCGCAGCGGCGACCTCTCGTTCGCACGGGACGCAACGGGCCAGGTCGCCCTGGTCACCGTCGGCGGCGACCTCGAGGTCAGGTCTGACGGACCACGGTGAGGCCCGCGACGGCGCCGTCGGCGTCGTGCGACGCCAGCAGGCTCCAGCCGTCACCGGAGAAGCTCGTCCGTGCCGGGCC
>JAXDHL010000365.1:0-3105 GCA_034664525.1 Solirubrobacteraceae bacterium | reverse complement strand
GCCGCGCGTAGGGCTCCTGGAAGTCGCGCAGGTCGGTCATGTCGTCGACCAGCAGGCCCTGGCGGTCGACGCACCAGAAACGCCGGGTCGCCGGCTCGGCGTCGAGGCCGGCGCTGACCATCACCGTGCGCAGTTGGTCCGCGATCCCGATCCCGGCGGTTCCCGCGCCGAACACCACGACCCGCTGCTCGCTCGCAGCGGTGCGGGCCGCCCGTATCCCGGCCAGCACTGCGGCGAGCACGATCGCGCCCGTCCCCTGGATGTCGTCGTTGAACGTGCACACCTGGTCGCGGTACTCGCTCAGGATGCGCCGCGCGTTGGCCGGTCCGAAGTCCTCCCAGTGCAGCAGCGCGTCGGGGAACAGCCGGCGGGCGCACTCGACGTAGGCGGCGATCAGCGCGTCGTAGCGCTCGTCGCGCACGCGGGCGTGGCGGTTGCCGACATAGACCGGATCGTTCAGGAGCGCCTCGTTGTCCGTCCCGGTGTCGAGCATCACCGGGATCACCCGGTCGGGATGCACGCCCGCGGCGGCGGCGTACACGGCGAGCTTGCCGACCGCGATGTTCATGCCGTTGGCGCCCCAGTCGCCGATGCCGAGCAGCGCCTCGCCGTCGGTCGCCACGATCAGGTCGACGTCGTCGGCCCCCAGGCCGTAGTTGCGCAACGCGGTCTCGACGCCATCGATGTCGTCGACCGACAGATAGACGCCATCGGGCCGCCGGAACTGCGCGCTGTAGTGCTCGATCGCCTTCGCCACGACCGGCGTGTAGACGACCGGCAGCATCTCCTCCAGATGATCCTCCAGCAGCTTGTAGAACAAGACCTCGTTACGCTGCCGCAACGCCGCCAAAAACGTGTTGCGGGCCAGATCGTCAGGCTGGATGCGGAACTGCTCATAGGAGCGCAGCGCCTGCTGCTCGATCGACGAGACGGCGGCGGGCAGCAGCCCCTCGAGGCCGAGCGCCGAACGCTCCTCGGCGGTGAATGCCGTACCGCGGTTCAGGCGCGGATCCCTCAGCAGGGCGCGCCCTCGGGGCAGTGATTCGGTGCGCATGGTGTTGCTCATTGAAGCCATCAGAATCGCGCTCAGCGAGCGATCGCCGGTCGGGGGATGTTGCGAGCGTTCGATCGCGCGAGTTCGAGCATCCGGCCGACGCCGCCGGTGAGCACGATCTTGCTGGCCGCGACCGCGAAGCCCCTGGCCTGCCCGCCGGTGATGTGCGGCGGGATCGACATCGCGTTGGGGTCGGTGACGAGGTCGACCAGGGCGGGGCCCGGGTGGTCGAGCGCCTCCTGGAGGGCGGACCGGACGTCGGCCGGCTGCTCGACCCGGCGCGCGTGGATCCCGGCCGCCTGGGCGATCGCGGCGTAGTCGACGGGCGCGTGGTCGGTCCCGAAGTCGGGGATGCCGTCGACGAGCATCTCGAGCTTCACCATCCCCAGCGTCGAGTTGTTGAACGTCACGATCTTCACCGGGAGCTCGTGCAGCGCCACGGTCAGCAGCTCGCCGAGGAGCATCCCCAGCCCGCCGTCGCCGGACATCGAGATCACCTGCCGGCCCGGGTAGGCCAGCTGCGCGCCGATCGCGTGCGGCAGCGCGTTGGCCATCGTCCCGTGCAGGAACGAGCCGATGACGCGCCGTCGCCCGTTGGGCGTGATGTAGCGCGCCGCCCAGACGTTGCACATGCCGGTGTCGACCGTGAACACCGCGTCGTCGCCGGCGACGTCGTCCAGGATGCTCGCCGCGTACTCGGGGTGGATCGGCACGCGATGCTCGACGTCGCGCGTGTAGGCGTCGACGACCTGTTCCAGCGCCCGTGTGTGCGTGCGCAGCATGTCGTCGAGGAACGACCGGTCGGACTTCTGCTCCACCAAGGGCAATACGGCGCGCAACGTGGCGGCGACGTCGCCGTGCACGGCCAGCTCGAGCGGCGTCCGCCGGCCCAGGCGCGTGGCGTCGTGGTCGATCTGCACGGTGTGCGCCTGCGGCAGGAATGTGTCGTAGGGGAAGTCGGTGCCGAGCAGCAGCAGCAGATCGGCGTCCTGCATCGCCTGGTAGCAGGCGCCGTAGCCGAGCATGCCGCTCATCCCCACGTCGTAGGGGTTGTCGTACTGGATCCACTCCTTGCCGCGCAGCGTGTGCCCGACCGGGCTCTGCAGCCGGCCCGCGAGCTCCATCACCTCCCGGTGTGCGCGCTGCGTGCCGGCACCGCAGAACAGGGTCACGGTGCGCGCGGCATTGAGCCGCTCGGCCAGCGCGGACACCTGGTCGGCGCCGGGCACGCCGGTGGCCTGCTCCACGAACAGGACGCCCTCGCCGGTCGGATGCGCCGCGCGCTGAGCCAGGACGTCGCCGGGCATCACCAGCACCGACACGCCGCCGGCCCCGAGCGCATGCTGGATCGCGATCCGCGCGACCCGCGGCATCTGGGACGGATGGCCGACCAGCTCGCAGTAGTGGCTGCAATCGACGAACAGCCGCTCGGGATGGGTCTCCTGGAAGAACCCGGTCCCGATCTGCTCGGTCGGGATGTGCGACGCGATCGCCAGCACCGGCGCGCCGCTCCGGTGGGCGTCGTAGAGGCCCTGGATCAGGTGGGCGTTGCCGGGACCGCAGCTGCCCGCACACACCGCGAGCCGGCCGGTGAGCTGCGCCTCCGCGGCGGCGGCGAACGCCCCCGCCTCCTCGTTGCGGACGTGCACCCACGCGATGCCGTCGGTCCGGCGGATCGCATCCACGAACGGGTTCAGGCTGTCCCCGACCACCCCGTAGACGCGCTCCACGCCGGCCTGGCGCAGCACCTGCACAAGCTGCTCAGCGGTGCTGGACCTGCTCATGTCCAACCCTCTCCTCGCGGATCATCGTCAGCACTCTGATCGCCCCGCCGGCTCGCGACGCCTGTCCGGCGGGACAGTCGGTGCTGGTCGAGGGCAAGGAGTCCGGGCGCGGCCGGCCGAGCAGCCGGTAGTTCAGAGCTGCAGCGTGGCGGCGATCCGCGTGCCGCCGTCCGGTGGGCTCTCGACCCGCAGCCGGCCCCCGAGCGCGGCGAGACGGTCCTGGAGTCCGAGCAGGCCCGTGCCGTCGGCGCGCGCGCCGCCGACTCC
>JAXDHL010000364.1:0-5346 GCA_034664525.1 Solirubrobacteraceae bacterium | reverse complement strand
CCAGCGCCGTACGCGACTGGCCCTTGGCGTCGGCCGCCGCGTGCTCGCGGATCGTGGTGAGGGGGGTCTCAACCTCCATGCTCAACGGTGATGGTGGCCGTGGCCGCGCACCGTCGCCCACGACTGGCAGGTGATGCGCAGGATGACGAGCGTGATGGCGAGGCCGATGAGCGGGTCGCCGATTGGCAGCCCGATGGCGACGACCGCGGCCGAAGCGATGACCGCGAGCGACACGTAGGCGTCGGCGCGGGCGTGATGACCGTCGGCGATCAGCGCGGGGCTGTTGAGGCGTTCGCCCCCACGGGTCCGGACTTGCGCGGCGACGAAGTTGCCGGCGTAGCCGACGGCACCGGCGGCCGCCAGCGCCCACAGGTGGTCCGGCGGGTGCTGGTCGATGAGGCGCACCACGGCCTCGACGCCGGCCACACAGGCGCTGATGAAGATCGCCGCGACCACAAACAGGCCGGCGCGCCGCTCGGCACGCTCGGAGCGCAGCAAGAACGCCATGCCGAGCGGGACGGCGGTCAGGGCATCGCCGAAGTTGTGGATGAGGTCGGCCAGCAGCGCGACCGAGCCCGAAAGCGCGAAGACGAGCGTCTGGACGATCGCCGCGGCCCCGAGCACACCCAAGGCGATGAGCACGGCGCGCACGCCCTCGCGCGAGCGCTTGATGGAGTCGTGCACCAGGCCGTGCGAGTGGCCGTTCTCGCCACCGTGCGAGTGGCCGTGGTCGTCGTGGCTATGGCCATCGTCGTCATGCGCGTGACCGTCCTCGGCGTGCCGGTGATCGTGAGCACCGGCAGCCAGGTCCGGGGTCTGGCCAAGCGGGGCGCTCATGCCGACGCTCCGGACAGAGCGGTGCCAGCCGGCGCGCTTCGCCGTCCGAGGTAGAGGTGCTCGACGTGCGCGATGGCTTCCTGGAGCAGTTGGCCGACGTGGTCGTCGTGCAGTGCGTAGATGACGTTGCGCCCCTCGCGGTGGCCGGCGACCAGGCCGAGGTGGCGCAGCAGGCGCAACTGGTGAGAGACCGCGGAGGGCTCCATCCCGACGGCCGCTGCGAGCTGGGAGACAGCGCAGGGACCGGTCTGCAGCCGGCCGAGGATGCGTAGTCGACTGGGGGTGGCGAGCGCCTGCATCGTGTCGGCGACGACCTGCGTGAAGTCGTCGTCGAGTTCGTCGGCGCTGCGCTGAGGATGTCCATGGCTCACGAACACCAAGATAGCTCAACAGTCGCTCAGGTGTTCAGTTCTCCCGAGTGACCCCTTCCGAGGTCGAACTGGCGGTCGGCGAGCTGCTCGGAGTCGACGTCCGCGTTCGAGGGAGATGCACGGAGCAGACCAGGGGGAGACCCGGGGCGTTCACGGGCGCGACGGGCGAGAAGCGGAGGCAGTCTGGCGACGTCCGGAAACAAGGAGCGCCACATGTCCGCCACGACCGAGCAGCTCGCGGGTGCAACAGCGATCCGCCCGTTCCACGTCGCCGTTCCCGAGGAGGCCCTCGACGACCTTCGCGGGCGCCTTGCAGCCACGCGCTGGACCGACAAGGAACTGGTCGATGATGCCTCGCAGGGCGTGCAGCTGACGACCATCGAGGCGCTCGTGCGGTACTGGGGCGCCGACTACGACTTGCGCAGGGTCGAGACGAGGCTCAACGCGCTGTCGCAGTTCAAGACGGAGATCGACGGCGTCGGCATCCACTTCGTCCACGTGAAGTCAGATCACGAGGGTGCCTTGCCGCTGATCATCACGCACGGGTGGCCCGGCTCGGTGATCGAGATGCTCGAGGTCGTCGGCCCGCTGACCGATCCGACCGCGCATGGCGGACGCGCCGAGGACGCGTTCGACGTCGTGGTGCCGTCGCTCCCCGGCTACGGGTTCTCGGATGCGCCGACGTCGGTCGGTTGGGACCCGGGCCACGTCGCGCAGGCGTGGGCGGAGCTGATGCGCCGTCTCGGGTACAGCTGCTACGTCGCCCAGGGAGGTGACGTCGGCGCCGCCGTGACCGACACGATGGCGATCCAAGCGCCGAGCGGTCTGGCGGGCATCCACCTCAACTTCCTCCGGAGGCCTCCGGTCGAGATCGCGGCGGCGGTCTTCGGCGGCGCGCCCGTCCCCGAGGGGCTCACGGAGCCGGAGCGGGCGGCGTTCGAGCCGTTCGCGCGGCAGTTCAAGAAGGGCTACATCGCCGAGCAGGGGCAGTCGCCGCAGACGATCGGCTACGCCCTGACGGACTCGCCCGCGGGCCTGGCGGCCTGGATCCTCGACCACGACACCGACGCCTACGAGAAGATCTCGCGCGCCTTCGTCGACGACCGGCCATCGGGCGGCCTGACCCGCGACCGGATCCTCGACAACATCACGCTGTACTGGCTGACCGGCAGCGCGACCTCGGCGGCACGGATGTACTGGGAGGGCGCGCGAAGCACGGCTGCTGCGGCCGGGCAGCTGCCACCCGTGGTCTCGCTCCCGGTCGCCTTCACGGTGTTCCCCGGCGAGATCTTCCAGGCGCCGCGCAGCTGGGCCGAACGGGTTTACCCCAACCTCATCTACTTCAACGAGGTCGACAAGGGCGGCCACTTCGCCGCCTGGGAGGAGCCAGAGCTCTTCGCCGAGGAGATGCGGGCCGCATTCCGGTCCCTGCGCTGATCGAAAGGAGCAAGCATGTCCGGGTCAACGCCGACCCTCGTGGGCCGTCGTCGCCAGCGGCGACAAGGCGGCCGGCACCGACGTCGTCCGCTCACAGGCGCAGCGCGCCCGCGCGGCGATCACCGAAATCAAGGGCTCCCACGGCGGTGACGGGCGTGATCCTGGAGGCCGTGGCCGCAACGAAGAAGGAGGCGACGCATGTCGCAGCTCATCAGTGAAGCCAGCGCCATTCGCGAGTTGGAGGTCGGCTTCCCGGAGGCGGATCTCGACGATCTGCGCAGGCGCATCAAGGCGACCAGGTGGCCCGAGCGCGAGACGGTCGGCGACGACTCGCAGGGCGTGCCGCTCGCGTTCATGAAGGACCTCGCGCGCTACTGGGCGACCGACTACGACTGGCGCACGTGCGAGGCCAGGCTCAACGCCCTGCCGAACTTCGTCACCGAGATCGACGGGCTCGACATCCATCTCATCCACGTCCGCTCGCGGCACGAGGACGCGCTTCCGCTGATCATCACCCACGGGTGGCCCGGGTCGATCGTCGAGCAGCTGAAGATCATCGCCCCGCTGACCGACCCGACGGCCCATGGCGCGAGCGCGTCGGACGCGTTCCATCTCGTCATCCCGTCCCTGCCGGGCCACGGATTCTCCGCCAAGCCGTCCGCCACCGGCTGGGATCCCGCTCGCATCGCTCGCGCGTGGGTGATCCTGATGAAGCGCCTCGGCTACGACCGATTCGTCGCCCAGGGCGGCGACTGGGGCGCTGCGGTCACGCAGCAGATGGGCATACAGGCTGCGCCGGAGCTGCTCGGCATCCACTCCAACATGCCCGGCACCGCGCCGGCGGACCTCGTCAAGGGCTTCGAGCAAGGCGAACCGCCGCCGGCCGACCTGTCGGGCGACGAGCTCGCCGCCTACGAGCAGCTGCGCAGCTTCTACACCAAGCACGTCGCCTACGCCCAGATCATGTCGACGCGGCCACAGACGCTGTATGGGCTGGCGGACTCGCCGATCGATCTCGCCGCGTTCGCGATCGATCACGGCGACGGCACCGGCCAGCCTGGGCTCATCGGGCAGATCGTCGAGGGGCGCCTGCCGGGTGACCTGACCCGCGACGACATCCTCGACAACATCACGCTCTACTGGCTGACCAACACCGGCGTGTCCGCTGCTCGCCTGTATTGGGAGAACAAGGCGGACTTCTTCGACGCCAAGGAGATCACCATCCCGTTCGCCATCAGCGTCTTCCCCGATGAGCTCTACCAGGCGCCGCGCAGCTGGGCCGAGCGCGCCTACCCCGACAACCTCATCCACTACAACCGGCTCGACCGCGGCGGCCACTTCGCCGCCTGGGAGCAGCCGCAGCTCTTCTCGGAGGAGATCCGCGCGAGCTTCCGCTCGCTGCGCCACTAGCCAGTCGTCGCACGCTGAGGGGCCGCGCGCCGGGCCCCTCAGCGGAAGAAGTCGATGAGCAGCTGCGTGACGCGCTCAGCCTCGTCGTGATGGACCCAGTGCGACGCGTCGGGCAGGCGCTCGACGCGGTCGAGGTTGGGCACGTCGTCACGGTCAGGCTCGGCCAGCGTGGGGCCGAGGTAGCGATCGCGCTCGCCCCAGATGACCAGGGTCGGCGCCGAGATGGAGCCAAGCTTGGGCGAATGGCGGACCGCGGCGCGGTAGTAGTTGGTCATCGCGGCCGCCGCTCCCGGCTGTGACCATGCCTCGACGTAGTGCGCCATATCGTCCGCCGTGTATGGCGGGCGGGCGTCGTGCAGGAAGTGCTTGAAGAACTGCCAGTCCTTGGCGCGCACGTGGTGCTCGGGCAGCCCCGGGAACTGGAAGTAGAAGAAGTACCAGGACTTGCGCAGCTGGCTGGGGTGGCGCAGTCCCTGGTTGAGCTTTCGCGGATGGGCGGCGTTGAGGATGGCGAGGCGGTCGACGACCTCGGGGTGGTTCATCGCGGTGATCCAGGCGGCGGTTCCGCCCCAGTCGTGGCCGACCAGCAGCGCGGACTCGGCACCGCGTTCCCGGATGAGGCCGTGGACGTCGGTGGCCAGCGCCTCGGCGAAGTACGCCTTGTAGCCGTCGGGCCGCGAGGACAGGTTGTAGCCGCGCAGGTCAGGCGCGACGACGCGGAAGCCCGCTGCCGCGAGCGGCGCGATCTGCAGCCGCCAGCCGTACCAGAACTCCGGGAAGCCGTGCAGGAGCACGATCAACGGTCCCTCGCCGGCCTCGACGTAGTGCAACTTCACATCGCCGACGTCGGCGTAGCCCTCCCGAACCTCAATCCGGTCGTCCGATATCAGTCCGGTGAACGTTGCTGGTGACGAGCTCATGTGGATCTCCTCGGAAGACTGGCCAGCGTGGTGACCGCCAAAGGTTGGTCCTCGCGCCTCCACGTCGCGCCCGCGAATGCCCCGGTCTGCTCCCTGGTCTGCTCATTCTCCTCGCCGGCTCGCACCAGGACGATCACAATGTGCGTCGCCGACTCCGTCCCGCCGCCGAGGCTGCCGGGGTGCCATGGGTAACGCCGCACGTCTTCCGTCATTCACGGGCTACCGGGCTGCGTGACGGTTGCTACGAAGGTGTGATCGCGAAGATCTTGGGCCACCCGGACGAAGCGTTCACGCGGCGCGTCTCCATCCACACGAGGACATGCGGTCGGCGGCTAGGCAAGTACGCTCGCGCCGTGACGGCGTGGCGCGCC
>JAXDHL010000363.1:0-6028 GCA_034664525.1 Solirubrobacteraceae bacterium | reverse complement strand
GGCCAGAACGGGCAAAACGGGCAGAACGGGCAGGACGGGCAGGACGGCGCCGCGGGCGCGCCCGGCAAGGACGGGGCCGCCGGCTCTCCCGGGGCTCCCGGGGCTCCCGGGGCCCAGGGTCCGCAGGGCCCGGCAGGCAAGAACGGCCGCGACGGCAAGGCCACGTGCAAGCTGTCCGGCAAGAAGGTCAAGTGCGCGGTGACCTACGCCGGTGCCGCTCGACTGACGCGCCGCGGCCGGACCTACGCGAAGGGTAGCTCCGCGCGCACGCTCAAGCGCACCCGGACCGTCAAGCTCGGGACCTACACGCTGGTCATCAGCACGGGCGCCGCGGTTCGCCGGATCCCGGCAGCCCTGTCGTAGCCGGTGCGGCGGATCCTGCTCATCCTCGCCGCCGCGGCCGGTCTGATGACCGGTTGCGGCGGCGGGGACCGCCGCGCGTCGCCCGCGGCCATGCCCCACGCCGGCGCGCTCGACGCACGCGAGGCGGAGCGCGTGCTCGCCGACAGCTTCCGCAGCGGGCTCTCCCGGCTGGCCGTGATCACCCAGCCCGGCGAGGACGCCGCCGACCTCGGCCGGCAGTTGCCCACCGGGCTGGTCGACCGCACCCGCTGCGACGCCGGCGGCAGCGCGGCACGGACCGCCCGCTGCACGGTGCGCTGGGTGACCGTGGACGGGCACGCCCGGCGCACGCGCTACCGCGTCCAGCTCACCAGCCGCGGCTGCCTCTACGCGCACGCCGGCCCCGCGCTGCGCCAGGTCTACGACGCGACCACGCACGCTCCCTCGGAGCACCCGCTCGACTTCCTCGTGGGCACGATCCGCGGATGCTGAGGCGCCGGCACCCGCCCATAGGATGGCCGCATGCCGTCGATCAGCGTCGTGGTCCCGATCTTCGACGTCGAGCCCTACCTGGCCGAGTGCCTGCAGTCGATCGCCCGTCAGAGCGCCGGCGATCTCGAGGTCATCATGGTCGACGACGGGTCGACCGACGGCTCCGCGGCGATCGCCTCGCGCTTCGCGGCGGCTGATGAGCGCTTCACACTGATCCGCCAGGCCAACCACGGGCTCGGGCACGCGCGCAACGTCGGCGCGCGGCGCGCCCAGGGCGAGTACCTCGCGTTCGTGGACGCCGACGACGTGCTGCCCGACGACGCCTACGAGCACCTGCGGGGCGCGCTCGAGCGATCCGGGTCGGACTTCGCCTCCGGCAACGTGCGGCGGATCGCCGACGGCGAGGTCGTGCAGGCGGCGTTCCTGTCGAAGACCTTCGCCCGCACCCGGCTGCGCACGCACGTGACGCGCTTCCGGCCCTTGCTCGGCGATCGCACCGCCTGGAACAAGCTGTTCCGGCGGGCGTTCTGGGAGGCGCACGACCTGCGCTTCCCCGAGGGCGTGGTCCACGAGGACATCCCGGTCATCCTGCCGGCGCACTTCCTCGCGCGCTCGGTCGACGTCGTCGCCGCGCCGGTCTACCACTGGCGCCGCCGCAGCGAGGGCGCGCAGTCGATCACCCAGCGCCGCCTCGAGCGCTCGGTGATGCGCGACCGCCTGACCGCCACCGAGGCCGTGCTCGCGCACATCGACGCGCACGGCCCCCGGCGCGCCCGGCGCTGGTACCAGCAGCGCCTGGTCGCCGACGACCTGCGGCTGCACCTCAACCTGCTCGACGAGGCGGACGCGGAGTATCGCCAGGAGTTCATGGCCCGCGCGAACGCGCTGCTCGCCGACGCGCCGGACCGCGTCTTCGCCCGCCTGCCGGCGATCGACCGGCTCAAGTGGCACCTGCTGCGCCGCGGCCTCGCGCCCGAGCTGGTCGAGGTGGTCGCCTTCCACAAGGCGCATCCCGGGACGCGGCCGCCGCTCCGCCGGCGCGGGCGCTTCTACGGCGACTACCCGTACCGCGACGACGCGCGGCTGGCGATCCCGGCCTCGGTGTACCGGCTCGGCCGGGCCGACGAGGACCTCGCCGTCACGGTGCGGCTCGAGGACCTGCGCGCCGTGGACGGCCGCCTGACGATCCGCGGCCACGCGTACGTCGGCGGGCTGGGCGCGCCCGCCCCGGACAGCCAGTCCGTGCGGCTGAGCGCGGTGCGCCGCGGGCGGCTGCGCGCGGTGCGCATGCGTCTCGTCCCGGTGCGGCTGCCCACCCGGCCGGGGCACCGGCCCGAGCTCGGCGGCGCGCTTGCGTGGGCCGGGTTCGAGGCGTCGCTGGACGCCGGCAGGCTGGCGCGGGCCGGGCGCCGGCGCGACGGCACCTGGGAGCTGTGCGCGCGGCTGCGCACGCACGGGCTGAGCCGCTACCGGACACGCTTCGCGGTCGCGGACGCCGGGCTGGTCGGGACGATCGCGCTGGACGGATCCGGCGCCACCCATGTGCAGGCCGCCTGTTCGGCCGACGGCGCGGTGACGGTCGAGGTGCGCAGCGCCTGGCTGCGGGTACGGGCCGCCCGACGGCTCGACGGGGACGTGCTCGAGCTGACCGGCGACGCCCGCGGCGCCGCCCAGGCGCGGCTCGCGGTGCGCCGCCGCAGCGACGGGCGCACCGTGCCCTGCGAGCTCGAGGTCGCCGGCGACGCCTTCACCGCGCGGATCCCGCTGAGCCCGCTGCGTGTCGCGCCGGCGCCACTGTCGCCCGAGGCCGGCGGCGACGACGTCTGGGACCTGCGGGCGATCGCCGGCGGGCAGCGGCTGCCGGTCGCGCTCGCCCTCGACGGGCCCGATCGGGCGTGGTCAGGGCCGGACGAGCGCCTCGCGCTCGTGGCGGGCGCCGGCGGCGGCGCCGCGATCGCCGGCCGCGCTCACGGCGTCGCGCTGACGTAGACGTCGGCCCGCACCTGCGAGCGCCGGCGCGGCCAGACCGACGCCGGAGCCGACGCGACCTGCCGGAGCCGCCGGTCCGCGGCCACCAGCGCCCGCAGCTCGCGCGACCGCACCCGCTCGGCCCGCCACAGCGGCGCCTGCGGCGGCGGCTGGTGGACGATCGGAGTGATGAGCACCAGGCGCGCGCCCGGGCGCCTGGCGGCGAGCGCGCTGTCGAGCACCTCCCGTGGCGATGTGCCGCGGATCCGCGCCACGACGTCGCGCCAGTCGGTCACCCGCACGTCGGTGACCGGCCCCGACGGCGTGTAGAAGCGCAGGCCGGCCGGCAGGTAGCCGGCGAGGTTCGGGACCACCTCGGGCGACGCGGAAAGCACGACGTCGCCCGGCCGCAGCAGCGGGGCGATCCGCGTCGCGACCGTGCGGACGTTGCTCTTGACCGACGGCGGCTGCCACAGCGCCCACACCAGCGCGACGCCGGCGAGCACCACCGCGGTCCGGCGTCCGCCGTTGGCGAGCGCGCCGGCCGTCCCCACCAGCAGCGGTCCAAGCGCCACCGCGAGGTAGCGCGTCGCCCAGGCCGGCTGCAGCTGCGAGGCGATCCAGGCCAGGACGACGGTGGCCGCGGCGATGCCAAGCAGCAGCACGACGCGCTCGTGACCCGGGTCGCGCCGGCGCAGACCGGCGACGACCGGTGCCACCAGCAGCGGCGCGCCGATCGTCCCGAGCAGCAGCGCCGGGGCCGCGAGCAGCAGCAGCGGGGACGGCCGGTCCGCCCACGGCGCCCCGGTGTGGGCCGCCTGGAACGCGAGCGTCGGCAGCCACGGGGCGTACAGCACGACCACGGCGGCCGCCACCAGCAGACCGTCGCGCGCGCCCACGCGTCCGCGTGCGAGCAGGGTGAGCCAGGCCCCGGCGAGCGCCGCGCACAGGAACAGGCCCCAGTTATGCGTGTACAGCAGCGTCGTCAGGGCCGCGCCGAGCGTGATCAGGTGGACCCGGCGCCCGTCCAGGAAGGCGAGCACGAACGCCGTGCAGGCCACCAGCGACAGCAGGACGACCAGCGTGTACATCCGCGTCTCCTGCGCGTATTGCGTCAGGAAGGGCGCGCCGGCGGCGCCGGCGGCGGCGAGCAGCCCGGCACGGCGGCCGAACAGCGTCGTCCCCGCCCACATCGCGACCGGGATCACGGCGAGCGCGAACGCGAGCGACAGACAGCGCGTCGCCGGCTCGGAGGTGCCGGCGAGCGCGATCCAGGCATGCAGCAGCAGGTAGTACAGCGGCGGCGACCCGTCCAGGCGCAGCGTGGCGGGGATCTCGGTCAGCGGGTGCGAGGCGATGCCGACGGCGATCGACTCGTCGGTCCAGTAGCCGGCCCGCATCGCGCCGGTGCGCAGGATGCAGGAGCCGACCACGAGGGCCGCGACCAGCGCGGCGTCCGCCGCGCGCCCGCGCAGCACCGGGCGCGCGATCGCGCGCGCAGGAATGGGCAGGGCCGCCCCGCGGCGGTACGAGCCGCTCATCCCGGTCAGCGCGGCAGCGGGGCGGGCAGCTTGCCCCACGCGCGCTCGCGCACGGTCGAGAGCCCGGAACGGAACATCGCGAGCACGATACCCACCTTGGCCAGCCGGCCTGAACGCGACGTGAAAGCGGCGGTCAGCCGTCAGCCGCCCACCGGCTCGAGCAGGCGCGACCCGCACTGCCAGCAGAACACCGCGCCGCGCGAATGCAGCGCGCCGCAGGAGCGGCAGCTGCCCGACGCGCCGCCGTCGGCCAGCCGCAGCAGCCGCTCGGTCTCCGCGAGCTCCGCGTCGAGCTCCTGCAGGCGGGCGGCCCGCCGGGTCAGCACGTCGAGCCGGAAGTGATCGCGGATCGCCATCTCGTACGCCAGGCCGCCAAGGTCGAACTGCGCTTCGGCGACCTCGCCGGCCAGCGCCTCGCGCTTGCGAACGAGCGCCGGATCGCCCGCGGGCGCGACCGCCGTGCCGGGGCCGCCGCCGTTGCCGTCCGGGACCAGACCGTCGCGGCGGTCCTTCCAGTCGCGGACGCGATCCATGAGCGCCATCAGCCGATCGCCTGGAAGCCGGACCCGCCGCCGGCGGGCTTGTTGTCCTTCGGAGGCGCCTTGCCCGTCGTCCCGACCGTCTTCGGGAGCGCCTTCGACTTCTTCGCGTAGTCCGAGGGCGCGAGATTGTTCAGCTGCTGGATCTTCTGCGAGTCGGCCTTGCCGGCGGACGCCGACGTCGTCTTGGCGGACTTGTGCTTGCCGCCCTTCTTGGCCGCGGGCGCCGGAGTGGCCGTGGCGGCGGCCGTGGCGGCGGCGCCGGCGCTCGGCACGGTCACGGTGATCGGGGCCGCCGCGCGCACCGGACGCGCGCTCGCGCCGGTGCCGGAGCGGCCGATCAGGACGCCGACGCCCATGGCGAGCAGCAGGACGCCGACGGCGGTGACCCAGACGCCCGTCGCGCCCGGACGGAGGACCGAGGGAGGCGCGGGGGGCAGCCGCGGTGCGGCGGCCGCCTCCAGCTCGGCGGGAGCGGGCGGCGGGAAGGCGACGCGCGGGGCGCCGCGGCGCTGCCCGCAGTTGAGGCAGTAGCGCTGGTCGGCGGCCATCGGCGCGGAGCAGTCGGGGCAGGAGGTGGTCGTCTGGGTGGTGATCATGGGAGCGTGGTCGGAGGGACGGCGGCGGACAGGCGCGCCTTGCGCGGATCGCCGATCAGGAAGGCGGTGAACTTGGCCGTCGCGCCGACCTTCAGGCGCGGGACGATCGAGCGGCCGGCGGCGACGATCCGCCCGCCGCGGCGCGCGACGATGAAGACGACGAGCCGGCGCTGCTCGACGGTCGAGGCGTTCTTGACGGAGCCCTTGACCGCCACCCCCTCGGTGGGATCGTCCGTGAGCTCGAGCGGCCCGAGCTCCATCCGCGGCGGGGGGCCGGTGAGCTGCGCGCGCGGGCGGCCGGCGACGGCCTTGGCGCGCACAGGCTTGCCGGTGACCTGGATCTGGTCGTCGACCCACAGCAGCCGGCGCCCCGGTTCGAGCACGGGCGCCTCGACGAGGCTCGAGTCGAGTCCCGGCGTGTCGTTGCGGTACACGCGCGAGCCGGACTTGCCGAGCAGCTCGAACGACAGCGGGACCCGCCCGAGCGGCGCGCTGCCCTTCGAGCGCAGCGGCACCACGACCGCGGTCCCGTTGGCGTCCTGGAGCA
>JAXDHL010000362.1:0-2989 GCA_034664525.1 Solirubrobacteraceae bacterium | reverse complement strand
TCACACGCACAACTCCTTCATCGGTAGGGCATGGACAGGCACCACAACCGCACCTTCGCCTGGGCTGGGTGCGCCGGGCACCGGTCGCGGGAACGGGGTCTGCTGACCCTCGGGCCGAAGCCGTCGGGTCGGCGGACTTGGCCGGGCTAATTGGCCGCGCACCCCTGGGTGAGCAGGACCTGGCCCGAAGGGCGGCGGACCGTGAGCGTGCCGTCCCGCCGCAGCGTCAGCCGCAGCGGAAGCGGCTTGGCGGCGGGACCGCGGCCGCCGTCGAGCTGGAGCGTGCTGACGCGCCGGCCGTTCACGCGCACCACCAGCGTCGTGTCGCGCGGCAGGCGGACCTGCGCCCGTCCGGTCGCCGGGCGCCGCGTCGTGTCCTTGGCGGCTCGCGCCGGCGCGGCGCAGCCCCTGAGGTTCACCACCAGCAGGCCTGGCCGGCTGGACGGCGCCGGGTTGAGCGCACCGGCTGCGGCTCCGGCTCCGGCACCGGTCAGGGCGCCCGCGCCCGCGGGCGCCATGTTGGTCGTGTTGGACGTCGTGATCGGGGCCGCGACCACGGTGATCGGCGCGGCGACGGTGGTGGTCGTCGTCGTCACGGTGACGACATACAGCGTGCCGATCCCGATCGGAACGGTCGGCAGCCCGGTCACCGGGTCGATCGGGACGACCGGGTCGGCCGGCGTGGCCGTCGGCGTGGCGGTCGGCGTGGCGGTCGGGATCGGCGTCGGCGTGGGGGTCGGCGCCCGCGGTCCGACGTCCGCCCCGGCAAGCGCGACGGGACCGGCCAGCAGTGCCGTGGCCGCCGAGGCGGCGGTGAGCATGAGGGTTCCCATCTCGGCTACATCTCCATGCCGCCGTTGACGGCCCACATCTGTCCGGTGATGTAGGACGAGCCGTCGGCGACGAGGAAGTGGACGACGCGGGCGATCTCGTCGCTGCGGCCGAGCCGGTCGAGCGGGACCTGCGAGCGGATCCGGTCGAGCACCTTCTCGGGCACCGTGTCGAGCATCTCGGTCTCGATGAAGCCGGGCGCGACGGCGTTGACCGTCACGTTGAGGCTCGCCGCCGAGAGCCGGTCGGCCCGCTTGAGCGCGAACGCCGCCTCCCTGGCCAGCGACTTGGTCAGGCCGAACAGGCCCGACTTCGACGCTGCGTAGTTGGTCTGCCCGATGTTCCCGGTCTGGCCGATGATCGAGGAGATGTTCACGATCCGGCCGCTGCCGCGCTCGACCATGTGGCCCAGCACGGCCTGGGAGGTGAAGAAGGCGCCGGAGAGATTGACCTCGACCACCCGGTACCACTCGTCGTCGCTCATCTTGGACACCGTGTTGTCGGCGGTGATGCCGGCGTTGTTGACGAGGATGTCCAGGCGCCCGTGGCGATCGATGACCTCCTGCACGGCGCGGCGACAGTCTTCGGCGGAACCGACGTCGGCCTGGTGGATGGAGATCGGCGACTCCGCCCAGGTGAGCTCGGCCTGGAACTGCTCCGCGCGGTCCCGGTCGCGGCCGAAGCCGGCGGCGACCGAGGCCCCTTGGGCCGCGAGGCGGTGCGAGATCGCCGCGCCGATCCCACGGGTGCCGCCCGTCACGAATGCCACGCGGCCCTTGAGCGTCTCGCCGGCGTCGGCGACGACTTGCAGCTGGGTGTCGATAGTCATGGTGGTCCCCCTCTAGTCCTGCAGGATCTCGCGCGCGAACTTCCCCGACGCGTCGGCCAGCTCGCGCGTGAACGTGGCCTGCGCCCGCAGGAGCCGGTTCAGCCAGTCGACCTCGCTCATCGCCGCGAGCTTGTCCTGCGATTCGGCGACCGCGCTCAGCGTCTGCTCCCACACGTCGAGGATCTGGAAGCTCGTCTGGCGGCTCGCCGCGAACACGTGCTCGTGGCGATCCCGCATGCCCGCGAGAATCTTCTCCGGGTCCTGCATGAATTGCTCGGACATGATCATCTCCTGGGTCATGCAGCGCGTGGTACCGGCGGCTGTGCCGTCGCTTCGGCCGTGCGGCGCTGCGGCACGCGATCGGCCGCTTGATCGGGCGGGTGATGGCCGTGGACGGCAGGGCTCGCCAGCAGGCCGAGCTGCTGCGCCAGATGCACGGCGGCGGCGCGGTTGCGGACTTCGAGGCGCCGGTAGATCAGGGTGGTGTGATGCTTGACGGTGTCCACTGACAGCCCCAGCGCGTCGCCGATCGTGTGGTTGGTGGCGCCTTCGGCCATCAGCTTGAGGATCTGCTGCTGCCGCGCCGACAGCGTGCCGCGCATGACCTCGGGGCGCCACACGAACCGCCGCTCGTCCTGGGCCGCCGTCCGGATGGCCGCTTGCAGGTCCGTCAGCGGCGACTCCTTGGCGATGAAGCCGGAGGCGCCGGCGGCGCGGGCCGCATGCTGCGTGATCGTGCCGGAGCTCGATGTCAGCAACACGTTCACGCGCGGCGCGCGCGCGCGGATGGCGCTGCAGATCTCGGTCCCGTACTCGCTGCCGACGAAGAGGTCGACGACCGCCACCCTGGGCTCGTGGCGCGTGGCGAGCAGCACCGCGTCGGCGCCGCAGCGCGCACTCAGGATCCGTGTCACCCACTCCTGCCGGTGCAGGAGGACCCGCAGGCCGAGGTGGACGATGTCGCAGTTGTCGACGAGCAGGACGCTTCCACGCAGGTCGGCGTCGGCGGGGGTCGCGGTCATCGCGGTCACGTGGAGGCCAGGAGGTCGCCGCGGTGGGCGATCAGGACATCCCGCAACGAGTGCGGCGGCTGGCCGGTGAGCGTCGTCACCGTGGAGTCGACGTCGTCGTAGTAGCCCTCGCGCACCGCCTTGCCGAACGCCACGATCGCGCGCGCGATCGGCTTCGGGGCACCGTGGCGCGTCAGGCCCCAGGTGAGCATGCGGTCGCCCACCGGCACCAGCTCGACCGGGCGCCCGCTGACCTCGGCCAGCAGGTCGGCGAGCTCGGACTGCGACAGCGCCTCGGGGCCCGTGACGTCGTAGGTCC
>JAXDHL010000361.1:0-2611 GCA_034664525.1 Solirubrobacteraceae bacterium | reverse complement strand
CGCGCACGCCGGGGACGGCGGGCAGGTAGTCCGGCGCCTCGCCCACGTCTTCGACGACCGCGGCCGTGCCCGTGCGGAAGACGCGCCCGACGATCCCCGTGCTCGCCGGCAGGCCGTCGAAGACCTGCCAGAAGCCGCGCACCGCCTGGCAGCGCAGCCGGCCCTCCTGCGCGAGGTACACCGCCGGCAGCAGCCCGCGGCGGGCCAGATGATCGACGGCCGCCTCGCTCGCGTCGCGGGCCGTGCCCGCCCGCTCGAGGTCGCCCTCCAGGCGACCGGAGACCACGACCGGACGGCGGGGCTCGACCGCGACCGGGAGCTCCTGCGGCCACGCCTCGGCCGGCCGGCCGAAGAGCCACCCCTGCCCATAGTCGATCTCCATCGCGCGCAGCGCCTCGAGCTCCTCTGGACGCTCGACGCCCTCGGCGACGACGCGGGCGCCGACCTCGCGGGCGAACGCGGCGGTGGCACGCAACACGGCCTCGCGGGTGCTGTCCTGGTCGACGCCGGCGACCATGCCGCGCGAGAGCTTGAGGAAGTCGGGCCGGATGTCGGCGACGTACTCCAAAGAGGTGAACCCCGCGCCCGCGTCGTCGACCGCCACCAGCGCGCCGCGGGCGATCCACGGCCGTAGTCGCTCGCGCAGCAGCGCGTGGTTGAGCACCGTGTCCTGCTCGGTGAGCTCGATCACGAGCCGCGACGGCAGCTTGCCCGCCAGCTCGAGCAGGCCCGGGTGGCCGAGCGCCTCGGGCGACAGGTTGACCCACAGCAGGCGCCCGTGGGGCGGGACGCCGGCGGCGGCGAACGCCCGCCAGCACGCCACCTCGAGGTCGTCGCGCAGGCCGGCGCGCGCCGCGGCGGCGAGCGTCACGTCGGGCGGGAGCGCGACCAGGCCGGGCGGCGTGGGGAAGCGCGCCAGGCCCTCGTAGCCGATCGTGCCTAGGTCAGAGAGCCGGACGATCGGCTGGAACACGGCGCGGATCGCGCCGGGCTCCAGCAACACTCTGAAATCATCTGCGGCACACATCGTTTCCGGTGAATCGACCGCGAGTCCGGCATCTGAACCGATCAGGAACCCTTTTGGACGTTTGTTGCCTCGGTGGCGGCGACCCAGAGGTGGCCGTTCGCGATGCGCCGGGGCGTCTCGACGTCGGCCATGATGCGCTCGATGTCCTCGCGTTCCAGGACTTCTTGCCGCAGCAGCGCGTTCGCCAGCTCGTTCAGGTGCGCGCGGTGCGTGGTCAGCAATTTAACCGCGCGGCGCATCGACTCGTCGGCGAGGTGCTGCTGCTCGGCGTCGCGCAGCTCACGCGTGCGGTCGGAGACGGCGCCGCCCTCCGCCCGCAGCTGGATCGCGGAGACGGACGTGCCCATCGCCCACTCGTGGATCATCGAGCGCGAGATCTCCGCGACCTGCCGGAGATCGTCTGACGCACCGGTCGTGACCGCGCCGAAGACGAGCTGCTCGGCCGCGCGACCGCCGAGCAGGACCGTCATCTGGTCGATCAGCTCGGTCCGCGTCTTGAGGTAGCGGTCCTCTTCCGGATAGTGCAGCATGTAGCCGAGCGCCTTGCCGCGCGGCACGATCGAGACCTTGTGGGTCCGGTCGACGCCCGGCAGCAGCTCGGCCAGGAGCGTGTGCCCGGACTCGTGGAAGGCGATCACGCGGCGCTCGTGCTCGCTCAGCCGGCGGCGCGACTGCATGCCGGCCACGACCCGCTCGAGCGAGCTGTTGAAGTCCTCCTGGTTGAGCGTGTGGCGATGCCCGCGGGCGGCGGAGATCGCGGCCTCGTTGGCGATGTTGGCCAGGTCGGCGCCGGTCAGGCCGGCGGTGTGACGCGCGATCGTGGCGAGGTTGACGTCCTCCACGGGCTTGTTGCGCGTGTGGACCTTCAGGATCGCCTCGCGGCCGGTGACGTCGGGCGGCGCGACGAGGATCTGGCGGTCCAGGCGGCCGGGCCGCATGAGCGCGGGGTCGAGCTTCTCGAGCAGGTTGGAGGCGGCGATCACGACGAGCTCGCCGTTGGAGGCGAAGCCGTCCATCTCCACCAGCAGCTGGTTGAGCGTCTGCTCGCGCTCGGAGTTGTTGTCGGAGCCGCGGACCGCGCCGACCGCGTCGATCTCGTCGATGAACACGATCGCCGGCGAGTGCTTGCGCGCCTCGCGGAACAGGCGGCGGATGCGCTTGGCGCCGAGGCCGGAGTACATCTCGACGAAGCTCGAGGCCGACTGCGAGAAGAACTGGGCGCCGGACTCGTTGGCCACGGCCTTGGCCAGCAGCGTCTTGCCCGTGCCGGGGGGACCGTGGAGGAGGATGCCCTTCGGCACCGTGGCGCCGAGCGCCTTGAAGCGCTTCGGGTCGCGCAGGAAGTCGACGACCTCCTGCAGCTCACCTTTGGCCTCGTCCGCGCCGGCGACCTCGTCCCAGGCGATCGAGACGCTGGAGTCAGGCTTGATCTCCTGCGGCTTGGTGCTCGGCATCATCCGCATCATCCGCCAGAGGAAGAAGACGATGAGGCCCATGAAGATGAACGGGCCCCAGATCTGGATGAAGTTCTTGGTTTGCTCCCACAGGCTCATGGCTTGGAAGTATCGCCGTGAGCCGGCGTTT
>JAXDHL010000360.1:0-5161 GCA_034664525.1 Solirubrobacteraceae bacterium | reverse complement strand
GCCGCGTTCGAGGCGCACCTGGAGACCTGCGCCGCCTGCCGCGCGGAGGTCGACGACCTGCGCGTCGCGGCCGACGCGCTGCCGGCGTCGCCGGTCCAGCTCGTGCCGCCGGCGGACCTCAAGGACCGCATCATGTCGATCGTCGACGCCGAGGCCGAGTTGCTGCGCGCGGCCGGCGCGCGGGCCGGCGAGCCCGAGGGCGTCCCGTCGCGCCGCCGCCGCATCGCCGTGCGGCGCCCCGGCTGGTGGTCGGTGCGGCCCGGGCTGGCGCTCGCCGGCGCGGTCGCCGTGCTGGTGCTCGGCGCGATCGGCGGCGTGCTCGGGGCCGGCGCGCTGCGCGGTGGTGACAGCTCGCGCACGGTCGTCGCCCAGACCGCGCCGCCCGGCTCGAAGGTGTCGCTGATCGTGCGCAAGCAGGGTCACTCGACGCTGGTCGCGAGGCGCCTGCCGGGCGCCGGCGCCGGGCGCATCTACCAGGTGTGGCTGCAGAGGGCCAACGGCGCGCCCCGGCCGACCAACGCCCTGTTCGAGACGCGCTCGGACGGATCGGCGTCGGTCGACGTGCCCGGCTCGATGCGCGGCGTGGACCGCGTGCTCGTGACCAGCGAGCCCGACGGCGGGTCGCGGACGCCGTCGCGGCCGCCGATCCTCAGCATCGCCCCGGCCTGATCGCCCGCCGTCGCGCCGGCGGCGCCTTCAGGCCCGGCTAATCCCCAGTAAGTACGCTGCATCGCCGCATGGCCGTCTGCTACCGCCACCCTGACCGCGACACGGGCGTCTCCTGCTCGAATTGCGGGCGCCCGATCTGCCCGAGCTGCATGACGACGACGTCGGTTGGCATGCGCTGCCCCGAGTGCGCCCGGCAGACCACCAAGGTCCGCAACCTGCGGATGACCAGCGACCGCCCGGTGGTCACGATCGCGCTGATCGCGATCAATGTGCTGGTCTACTTCGGCGGCTCCACGCGGCCGGGGTTCCTGAACGACTTCGGGCTGTTCGGGCCGGCGGTCGCCAACGGCGACTGGTACCGGCTGGTCACCTCGGGCTTCCTGCACAGCGGCCTGATCCACATCGGCTTCAACATGTACATCCTGTGGTTCCTCGGGAACCTGCTGGAGCCGTCGCTCGGCCCGGTGCGCTTCGGTGCGCTCTACTTCGCGTCGCTGCTCGCCGGGTCGTTCGGCGCGCTGCTGTTGTCGCCGACGTCGCTGACGGTGGGCGCGTCCGGCGCCGTGTTCGGGCTGATGGGCGCGACGTTCGTGATGCAGCGGGCGCGTGGCATGAACCCGATGCAGGGCGGCATCGGGCCGCTGATCGTGCTCAACCTCGCCTTCAGCCTGCTCCCGGGCTTCAACATCTCGATCGGCGGCCACCTCGGCGGCCTGATCGGCGGCACGCTGGCCGGCTGGGCGATGGACGAGATGCGGCGGCGGCGGATCGGCGGGCTCGCCGCCCAGGTCGGCGTGTGCGTGCTGATCGGGGCGATCGGCGTCGCCGCCGCGTTCGCGCGCGTGTCCGGCTACGCGTAGCGCCGGCTACGCGTCAGCGGGGCGGCGGCGCGGGAAGGGCCAGCTCGCCGGCACCACGCACTCGTCGGTGTCCAGGAACGTGTCCTGGTCGACCGGCTGCAGCGCCTGGGAGGTCTCGGTCACGACGGGGAGGGTCATAGGTGCACTGTCTGTCGAGGTGGCGGATCGTGTCGTCCATCACAAGAACGGTCGCCGATCGTCCTTTTGGACGATTTCTTCGTAGATCGCCTCGATCCGGCGCGCCAGCGTCTCCGCGGCGAAGCGCCGGCGGACGTCCGCAGCGGCCGCGGCGCCGAGGCGCTCGCGGGCGTCGGGGTCGTCGGCGAGCCCGGCCAGGACGGTCGCCAGCGCGCGATGATCGCCCGGTGCCACGAGCCGTCCGGTGCGGTGGTCGTGCACGATTTCGGGCAGCCCGCCGTGGGCGGCCGCGACGAGGCAGCAGCCGGCCGCGGCCGCTTCGAGCGCGGAGTTCGGCAGCGGGTCGGGCTGCGTCGAAGGGACCACCACGACGTCCGCGGCCCCGTAGACGGCGTCGACGTCGTCGCGAAAGCCGGCCAATTGCAGCCGCTGGCCGAGCCCGAGCTCGCCCGCCAGGGCGCGCAGGCGCTGCTCGTGGCGCTCCTGCCCGGGCCAGGCGTCGCCGGCGACGAGCCCGATCGCGCCCCGCTCGGCCAGCGGCGGCTCGGCCAGCGCGCGCGCCAGCACGTCCTGGCCCTTCCAGCCCGAGATCCGCCCGAGCACGGCGACGACGAAGCCCTCGCGCGGGAGGCCGAGCGCGACCCGTGCCGTCGCGCGCGGCGCCCGCCGCGCGTCGACGGCCAGCCCGTCGTGGACCACGCGAACGTGGTCGCCGGCCGGCTCGAGCGCGGCGCGCACCGCGCCGCTCACGCACAGCACCCGGTCGGCGCGCAGGATCGCGCGCCGGTGCGCCGGCCACGCGACCGGCATCGGCGGGTAGATCTCGCGCACATGGGTCACAAGCCGCGGCGCGGCGTGGCGCAGGCCCAGCAGCACCGACGTGTTGGCGTGCACGATGTCGATCCGCTGCGCGGCGAGCAGGCGCCGCAGCGCGGGCTGCATCCGCGCCAGCTCGCGCGCGAGCCGCCCGAGCCCGCGCGGCACGAGCAGCTCGCGGCGCAGGACGGCGAGCGGACCGGTGAGCACCTCCACGCCGGCGGCCCGCAGGTCGGCGCTCAGCGGCCCGTCGAACGGCAACAGCGCCAGCGGCGTCACGCGCGAGCGGTCCAGCGTGCGCGCGAGCAGCGCGAGCTGGCGGTCGGCGCCGTAGCGGCCGGCGCTCGAGTGGACGAACAGGACGCGGCGCGGCGCCGCGCTCAGAGCGCCACCTCGAGCGGGCGCGACGGCGGCTCCGGGACGAGGTCGGGATGGAGGACGTGGGCGAGCACCTCGAGCCCGTCGACCAGCCGGTGGCTCGGCCGCGAGAACAGCGCGGCGGCGTCGACGGCGACGACCTTGCGCGCCCCCAGCTCCTCCAGCTCGTCGCCGTAGTCGTAGGCCTCCTCCTGGGCGCGCTCGGCGTCGTAGCCGCAGGGCATGACCACGACCACCTCCGGCTGGACCGCCTTGACCTGCTCCCAGTCGAAGACCTCCGACTTCTCGCCGGAGAAGCCGAGCGGGTCGATCCCGCCCGCGTACTCGATCAGCTGCGGGACCCAGTGGCCGGCGACGAAGACCGGGTCGAGCCATTCGAGCGCGAGCACGCGCGGCCGCGGGGCGTCCTTGACCGCCACCCGGATGCGGTCGATGCGGGCGGCGGCGTCGTTGACGACTGCCACCGCCTCGTCGGAGTGGTCGGTCTTCTGCGCGAGCGTGCGCAGGTCGCCCAGGACCTCGCCGAGCGTGTAGGGGTCGAGGCTCAGGACCTCGGGCTCGGGGTCCATCCGCGCGGCGACGGCGCGCACGTCGTCGGCGGAGACCGCGCAGACCGCGCACAGCGACTGGGTGACGATCAGGTCGGGCTGGAGGCGCTGCAGCATGTCCTCGTCGAGCTCGTAGATCGCCCGGCCCTGCTCCGTGAGCTCGCGCACGGCGGCGTCGATCTCGCGCGCCCCCAGCCCCGGAGGGAGCACGTCGCGCGTGATCTTCGGGAGGTCGAGCGCCTCGGGCGGGAAGTCGCACTCGTGGGTGACGGCGACGACCTCGTCGCCGGCGCCGATCGCGAACAGCATCTCCGTGGCGGAGGGGACGAGGCTGACGATGCGCATCCGTGGCGCACAGGCTACGGTGCGGGCATGGCCGACAAGTTGACCGACGACGCCGTCGCCGGCGGCATCGAGGGCACGGACTGGCGGCGGGACGGCGACGCGATCGTCCGCGACCTGTCCTTCGACGACTTCAAGGCGGCGATCGCCTTCGTCAACCGGGTCGCCGACGCGGCCGAGGAGGCCAACCACCATCCGGACATCACCGTCCACGGCTGGAACAAGGTCCGCCTCACGCTCTCGACGCACTCGGTCGGCGGCCTCACGCAGGCCGACCTCGACATGGCCGGGACGCTGGACGGCGTCCCGGCGAGCTGAGTCAGCCCTGCAGCAGCTCGATGCGGTTCCCGAACGGGTCGGCCGCGTAGAAGCGCCGCAGGCCCGGGATCGCGTCGTCCCAGGCGATCTCGACGCCGGCCCCGGCCAGGCGGCCCGCCAGCGCGTCGAGGTCCGACACGCGCAGGGCCGGATGCGCCTTGCGCGCAGGGGCGAAGTCGCGCTCGACCCCGACGTGCAGCTGCTGGCCGCCGTCGCCGACGGCGAACCACGCGCCCCCGCGGGCGCGCAGCGCCGCGGGCTTGCGGACCTCCGCCAGACCGAGCAGCTCGCCGTAGACGCGGCGGGCGTTCGCCTCACGGTCCGGCGGCGCGGCCACCTGCACGTGGTCGAGGCCTCGGATCGGCGACATGCCCGCACCGTACCGGCCGCCTGGGGTGCTACCTTGCGCTCGTCGCCACATGACCGACGACGACAGCTCGCGAAGTAGCGGCGCGGCCACTCCGCGCCGCGCCCCCTCATGACGGCGTTCGCCCTCGTCGCGGTCGTCATCCTCGTTCTGCTGAACGGGTTCTACGTCATCGCCGAGTACGCGCTGGTGCGCTCGCGCCGCGGCCGGCTCGAGCCGCTGGCCGGCGAGGGCGACAAGCGCGCCCAGCTCGTGCTGCGCCAGCTGTCGGCGATCGACGACTACATCTCGACCAGCCAGGTCGGCGTCACGCTGTGCTCGATCGCCATCGGCGCGCTCGGCGAGCCGGCGATCGCCAAGCTGCTCGAGGAACCGCTCGGCAACACGCTGTCGCACGAGCTGTCGGTCGTCATCTCGGTGGTCATCGCGTACCTGCTGATCACCTCGCTGCACATCGTGGTCGGCGAGCTGGTGCCGAAGCTCTACGCGATCGATCACGCCGAGCGGATCGCGCGCCGGGCGGCGCGGCCGCTGGAGTGGTCGCGCAAGATCTTCAACCCGTTCACGGTCGTCCTGTCGAAGTCCGCGCACGGGATCCTGCGGCTGATGGGCATCGACGCCGCGGCGATCGGCTCGGACAGCGCGACGCCGGACGAGCTCAAGCGCATCATCGCCGAGTCCTCGGTCGTCGGCCACATCGACCCGGGCGAGGCGACGATGCTGTC
>JAXDHL010000359.1:0-3028 GCA_034664525.1 Solirubrobacteraceae bacterium | reverse complement strand
CGCACACGCGCGCGGCGCGCGCCGGCGGCCGGAGCGCCGGCGTCCTGCCCGCGGCGCCGCTCGCGGTAGGCCTCCAGCCACAGCAGCCCCAGCGGCACCAGCAGCAGCAGACCCGCGCTGCGCGTCGCCGCGGCCAGCGCCCCGAGCGCCCCCGCGGCGGCCCACCGCTCCTGCCGCGCGCAGAGCACCGCGCCGACCGACACCATCAAGAACAGCGACTCGCTGTAGGCCGCCGAGAACCAGAGCGATCCCGGGAACAGCGCCGTCGCGAGGACCGCCCAGCGCGCGGCCTCGGGCCCGACCTCGATGACCGCCAGGCGGTGCAGCGCCGCCAGGGCGACCAGGAACGCGGCGAAGGACAGGGCGATCGCCGCGATCAGCGGGGAGCCGAAGACGATCCCGCCCACGCGCACGAGCAGCGGGTAGAGCGGGAAGAACGCGCTGCGGTCGCCGCCGGCGTAGCCCGAGTCGGCGATGTTCAGGAACCACACGGTGTCCCAGCGCGCCGCCGGCGCGACGAGCGCGTCGCCGTACGCGCCGAACGGGCGCGTCAGCCCGGCCGGGTCGAAGTCCGTGCTGTGGCGGGCGTGCACGCCCCAGATGAGCAGGGCCCCGAGCCCGGCGGCCCAGACGAGCAGCCGCGAGACCACCAGCGCGCGCCACGCCACGGCGAAGTCGACGCGCCACGCGCCACGCCGCGGCGCCGCCTCCCGCTTTTGTACGGTCACGCCCACGTGCGTGACATCGTCGCAGCCGCCGTCCAGACCGCGGGACACCAGACGTGGCTCGAGAAGCACGGCCACGTCTTCACCGCCCTCGGCACGCTCCTGCTGGCGACGGTGCTGGTGGTCCTCGTCGACCGCATCCTCGTCCGGCGCGCCGGGCGGCTCGCCGTCCTCGTCGCCGGCGACCGCCTCTCCCCCGACGCAACGACCCGCCTGCGCTTCGCCCGGCGCGCGATCGAGGCGGTCATCGCGATCATCGGCATCGCGCTGGCGCTGCAGCAGTTCTCCTCCCTGGACCGCGTCGGCCACACGATCCTGGCCTCCGGCGCGATCACCGCGGCGATCGTCGGCTTCGCCGCGCGCCAGACGCTGGCCAACGCCGTGGCGGGGATCATGCTGGCGATCGTCCAGCCGGTCCGGATCGGCGATCAGGTGACCTTCGAGGACCAGACCGGCACCGTCGAGGACGTCGGGCTGACGTACACGAGGCTGCGCACCGGCGCCGACGCGCGGATCCTGATCCCGAACGAGCGCCTGGCCGGCGGCATCCTGCGCAACGACTCGATCCGGTCGCCGACGGTCGCCATCGAGGTGTCGCTGTGGCTGGCCCCCGACGCCGATGCGGCCCGGGCGCTCGCGGCCATCGAAGCGCACGAGGGGCTGCGCGCACGCATCGCCGACAGCACGCACGAGGGCCTGCGGCTACTGGTGATGGGGCAGCCGGGGCCGCCGAACGAGCGGTTGGCGCACGAGGGCGACCTACGGGCCCAGGCGCTCGAGGCTCTGCGGGCCGCCGGGGTGCGCTGAGCTTCAACCGGCGGAGGGTTCTTCCCGGCTGGCTAGAATCCCGTCCTTGCGTGCGTGCCCTTGGGAGGGGCTGACCAGCGCCCGCCCCCCTTATGCCCCGCCTCGAACGACAGCGCCGCCGCCGTCGCAACAAGGGCGGCCCGGCCCGCCCCCTGCTCCTCGCCTTCGGCGTCTTGACGCTGTTCGCGGCGATCGCCGTGATGGGAGCCATCGGCTGGGTCGTGTCCGTCGCGAACTCCGGCCCGTCGCTGGACGCGATCAAACCGCAGGACCAGGGCGCCGCCTCGGTGATCTACTCGGCCGACGGCCAGCGCCTCGGCTTCGTCAACACCGACATCCTGCGCACGCCGGTGACCGGCGGCCAGATCCCGCAGGTCGTGCGTGACGCGACCGTGGCGATCGAGGACCGGCGCTTCTTCGATCACAAGGGCGTCGACTTCGAGGGCGTCGTGCGCGCTGCCGTCAAGAACCTGGAGTCCAAGAACGACGTCCAGGGCGGTTCGACCCTGACGATGCAGCTGATCCGCAACCTGTACACCAAGGACACGGTCCGGACCGGCATCGAGGGCTACAAGCGCAAGATCCGCGAGGCGAAGCTCGCCGAGGAGCTCGAGAACAAGCATCCCGGCCGCCGCGGCAAGCGGTGGATCCTCGACCAGTACCTCAACAACGTGCCCTACGGCACCGTCGGCGGCCAGACCGCGGTCGGCATCCAGGCCGCGGCGCGCATCTTCTACAACAAGCCCGCGGCGGATCTGACGCTGGCCGAGGCCGCGCTGCTGGCCGGCCTGCCGCAGGCGCCGTCGCTCTACAACCCGTTCTTCGACGCCACCCGCGCCCGCGCCCGCCGCGACGACGTCCTGCGCCGCATGGCCGAGCAGGGCTACATCACCCAGGCGGCGGCCGCCAAGGCCATCGCCCAGAAGCTCGGCGTCAAGCGCAACGGCTACTACTCCAAGAAGCGCGAGAGCGCGTTCTTCGACTACGTCCGCGACCAGCTCATCGCCGAGTACGGCGTCAACAAGGTGCGTGCCGGCGGCATGCACATCTACACGACGCTCGACCTCAAGATGCAGCGCGCGGCGCGCAAGGCGCTGGCCGACAACCTCGGCGGGCTGGACCGCTCGGGCGCGATCGTCTCGGTCGACCCGCGCAACGGCGACATCAAGGCCATGACGTCGACGGCCAGCTACGGCCAGTTCAAGTTCAACCTGGCGTCCCAGGGCCACTATGCCGCCGGCTCGACGTTCAAGGTGATGGTGTTGATGACGGCCCTGCGTCAGGGCGTCGACCCCGACACCACCACCTACACGTCGATGCCGTTGAAGTTCAACGACCCCAAGTGGGGGCCGATCGACGTCCACACCTACTCCGGCAGCTACATCGGGCGCGCCAACCTCGTCAAGGCGACGCTGCAGTCCGACAACTCGATCTACGAGCAGCTCGACCTCGACCTCGGCCCCGAGAACGTCAAGAAGACGGCCGAGGACATGGGG
>JAXDHL010000358.1:0-2790 GCA_034664525.1 Solirubrobacteraceae bacterium | reverse complement strand
CATCTCCCGCGGCTCGTCGACGACAAGGTCGTGGTGCAGCGTGCGCACGGCAAGTACCAGCTCGCCCGTCGACTCCTCGGCTTGCCCCGCCCGGCACTGCGTGTCGTCGAGATACTGGAGACCGCACAACTGGCTGCACACCTGACGGGGTTCGATCTCCTGGCGTCGGATGCCCACCAGCACATGCGAGGGTCAAGGTGTCTTGATGACTCTCGGCCCGAACGTGCCCCCCGCGTTCCTGGCCACCAGCTCACGGCCGCGGCCCATGTAGGTGCGGACGGCCTCGTCGAGGAGGCCGCGGTCGCGAGACGCGAGCGCGTCGGCGATCGCCAGTCGCTCCTTGGCAAGCGGTCCGGCGATCTTCTTCCAGACCGACGGCACCCTCGTGGCGACGTCGCGGGCGAGTCCGATCTGGGTCTCGATCAGGTAGGCGGCGACCGCTTCCAGCAGCTTGTTGTGCGACATCGCCACGAGCGTCTTCAGGAACGCCTCCAATGAAGTGGCGAACGCCTCGTCGTCCGCCGCGGACTCGAACCGCCCCGCCGCCTCGCGCAGCCCGGCGATCTCCTCGTCGCTCGCGGCGTCGACCGCGAGCCTCGCGGCCTGCAGGTACAGCGTCTCGGACAGGTCGAGGATGCTGAGCAGATCGATGTTCTCGAGCTTGACCACGGCGGTCATCGCGGACGTCATCAACGCCGACGACTCGGCCACCACGAACGTCCCGGCCCCGTGCCGCACCTCGACCATGCTCATGGCGCTGAGCGCGCGAATCGCCTCGCGGATCGTGGGAGCGCTGACGTCGTAGTAGGACGCGAGCTCCTTCTCGGACGGCAGGCGCGTACCGCGCTCCAGCGCACCGGAGAGGATGCGCGCCTGGAGGTCCTCCAGGACTCGATCGGCAGCACCGGTGCGGTCGCGCCGGTAGGCGCCGGCCTGGAAGAAGTCAGTGGTCACGCCTCGGAGGATACCTGGTGACCAATGGTCTAGAGGACACGTTCGATGGCGCGGTCGAGCGCCGCGGTCGGTCGCTCCAGCGTCCGCCCGTGGCCGACCGCCAGGCGCGCGGGGCCGAGCGCGCGCAGGCGCCGCACGCTGGTCAGCGCCGTGGGCCGGTGCCACGCGAGCAGCGCCATCAGTGGGAAGGGCCAGGCCGGCTTGGCCGCCGTGGTGACGCCTCCGAGCGTGGCCAGCGCGTCGCCCGCGTACAGCGTCCCGTCGCGGCCGTCGAAGAAGGAGACGTGGCCCGGCGAATGGCCCGGCGATGCCACGACCTGCAGGGAGCCGACGGCGTCCCCGTCGTCGAGCAGACGCGTCGGCCGGCTTCTGACGGAGGCCAGCGACCCGCGGATCCGCGCATCTTCCGGCTCACCGGGCTCGGGGCTTCCGTCACCGCGCAGCAGCTTGGCGTCGCGCCGGGAGACGAGGACCTCGACGCCCGGATGCGTCGCGACGACGCGATCGAGGCCGCCGACGTGGTCGGGATGGGCGTGCGTGATCGCGACGCGCCGCAGCGGCATGCCCGTCGCGGCGATCGCGCGCCGGATCGCGCCGGCGTGCAGCGCAAGCCCCGTATCGACCAGCGTCAGGCCGTCGTCGTCGGCCACGAGGTGTGCGTTGATGGCAAGACGCCGCACCGACGCAATCGGACCCTGGGTCATTTCGAAATCCTCAGGTGTCTAGACAACAGGTCACTAGGTGTGTAGTGTGACAGACCGCCCGAATCCGAGCAAGAGGAGTCGAAGATGGCCGAGACGTTCGTCGCACGGCGCGTCTGAGCAGCGTGCCGCGAGGCACGGACACAGAGTGCAGGGAGCCGGCTCGATCGGGCCTCGGCGCAGACGCTGACGTTCGTCGCGCACCGGCTCCGGCGGTGCCGATCTCAGTGGTGTTCGCAGCGCGCGAGTCCGGCCAGCCGAGGGGGCGTGATGCTCGAGCACCGACGCCATCCACTGCGTCTGAGACGTGCGGCGGGTGCGCTGACGGCGTGGGCGTGCGCGCTCGCGAGGCGTCCTAGGCGAGTTCGGAAATGAGCGTGCACCCGCTGTCGTTGCTGTTGCGCCCGACGTCGCCACCGCTGGTGGTGGGGGTCGTGGTGGCCGCGGCGTTCATCGGGGCGGAGACGCTCGTGCTGTACCCGCTGCGCCGCCTCGCGCCCGAGGTGTCGCTGGGCGTCGTGTACCTGTTGGGCGTGGTCGTCGTGTCGACGCTGTGGGGGCTGGCTCTGGGCGCGGCGACCTCGGCGGTCAGCGCCATCGCGTTCGACTTCTTTCGCGTGCCGCCGGCGGCCGGCTTCGTCCCGACCGACTCCCCTGATTGGGTGGCACTCGCGATCCTGCTCGTCGTCGCGCTTCTGCTCAGCTCGGTCGGGGAGCTGGCCCGCTCGCGTGCCGCCGAGGCAGACGATCGGCGCGCGGAGGCCGACCTGGCCGCGGACATGGCGCGCCTGCTGCTGCGCACCGACGACCTGCACTCGGCGCTGCGGGAGGCATCACAGCGCCTGGTGGAGGGGCTCGGGCTCCCGGATGCGGCGATCGTGTTGGAGCCGGTCACCGGCGACGAAGCCCACGCGGCGTTCCCGCTGCGCAACGGCGCGATCACGTTGGGCATGCTCGTGCTCCCCGCGGGCCTGCCGCACGCGACCGAACAGCGCGTGCGCGAGCGGGTGGTGCCGTCGGTGGAGGCGTTGTTGCGCGCGGCGCGCGAACGCGAGGCCATCCGCAGCGCGCTGGAGGCCAGCCGTGACGAGCTGCGTCCGCTGGCCCAGGAGCAGGCGGCGTTGCGGCGCGTGGC